>JANMVA010000655.1:0-3033 GCA_031392195.1 Saprospiraceae bacterium
TCATGAAGGTGCTTTTGTCATTAATCATAATAATGCGCAGCGGATATTTAATGAACCGGGAAGCTGGACATATGTAAAACTAAATGATGATTATTTGCTGGCCGGTACTTATTCGGGTTTGGTTCTCTACAAAAAATTGAATGATGAATGGATCTATGATGGCAAAGTAAAAGGGATCAATGAATCTTGCCGGATCATGGTCAAAGATGATGATGGTGCTATCTGGGTTTCGCATCCTTACCGTGGCTTGTATAAAGTTGACTGGAATGTTGAAAAAAAATATGATCCTGTTGTCACCTTCTATGATCAGTCTTCTGGTCTTCCTTCCAATCTCAATAACTATGTTTTTCATGTATCCGGAAAAGCCGTGTTTGGTACTGAGCGCGGGGTGTATGATTTTGATACGAAAACAAACCGGTTTTCCAATGATCCGGTTTTCAATGAAAAGATCGGTGAAGTAAGCCGTATAAAATGTCTGAAAGAAGATCTGAAAGGCAACATCTGGTATGTGACGGATAAAGAAGTAGGGATCCTTCTGGTGGATGAACATGGATTGAAAAAAGAAGTCACGAAAAAAATATTTCCCGAATTGCACGGAAAGCTGGTTGGCGGGTTTGAACTCATTTACCCGATTGACGAAAACAATGTGCTGTTTGGCGCGGAAGAAGGATTTATACTGTACAACAATCATCCGCGGATGGAGACCGATACAACACTCCGGATGGTATTCAATGGTATCAGGATAAATCGGACACAGGACTCATTACTATTTGGTGGATACGGTGGTTCTTCGAAATCAAGCGAATCTCAGTCGTTGCAGGCAAGCCTGAATAATCTGAGCTTTTCCTTTTCAGCAACCGAATATAAATCTCCATATCTCATCCAATATCAGACACGCCTCGATGGCCTGGAAGATGAATGGACTGCGTGGAGCACGGAGACCAAACGGGATTTTACAAATCTTGGTCCGGGTCATTATACATTTTATGCACAGGCGCGAATCAATGATGGCAAGGAAAGCAATACGATTGCATATTCTTTTTACATCCGTCCACCATGGTACAAGACCAATCCGGCTTATGGACTATATGGGCTTGCATTCCTGGGAATGTTTGCAGGCCTGATCATGCGTCAGCGAAAGAAGTTTGAAACAGAGAAAACGCAAATGACTTTAACGCACCAGGAAAAAGAAGCACAGCACCTGCGTGAGGTTGAACAATCAAAAGCAGCATTGTCCGAAATTCAAAATGAAAAACTGGAAGTAGAGATCAAATACAAAAACCAGGAATTGGCCATGACCACTTTGCATTTGGTTCAAAAAGCTGAGATCCTGTTGACCGTACAGGAAGCATTAAACCAGATCCGTGAAAAAAACAAAGACGCCACGGTCAACAAGGAAATCAAATCACTCCTCAATCTTCTCAACTTCGATGTCAAACTCGATGAAGACTGGGAACACTTCGCCCATCACTTCGACCAGGTGCATGTTGATTTTCTGAAACAACTTCGCGAACAATTTCCCCAGCTCAGTGCGAGTGATTTTAAGCTGTGTGCCTACCTGCGGATGAATCTCAGTACAAAGGAAATAGCTCCATTATTAAATATATCCATTCGCGGAGTTGAAGGAAGCCGTTATCGTCTCAGGAAAAAACTCAATCTCCCCAATGATGCCAACCTCACTGAATTTATTCTAAGCTTACCTGTCGGACATCAAAATGGAAACATCAAAAAGGATCAGTTCATCCAACATGAAATATCCTGATCAGGACAAGTGAGCTCGCAAACAATCCAAGACAAATTGCAAAAATGGAATACGGATGACGCTTGTCAAAAATCAATCCGCCTACATATAGGACCAGGCAAATCCCCAAAGCGAAAAAAACAAACATCAACGAGCTCAGTCCGTCAAAACCTGTCTCTTTCGGTACCGGGAAAAAACGGAACACAATGAAGGTGAATAAAATGCCGGCCATCACTAATGCGAAGCCAAGCAGGCCTTTGATCCAGATGGGCATGTAATATTCTTCCCTCATGATTTTTATTTGAAATTGAATTTCTTGTTGTAAGTTAATTACTTAGGAGATTTTTAGATTTTAGAATTTAGAATTTAGAATTTGGAATTTGGAATTATTTTCTCATTCTCTCATTTTCTCATTCTCTCATTCTCTCATTCTCTCATTCTCTCATTTTCACAGCACTAACAAACCTGATAAGCAGATCTTCATCCAGATTTCCATCCCTCCTCAGTCCCGAACATACATCCACTCCATAAGGTCTGACTGTTTCAATCGCCTCCATTACATTTTCAGGATTCAATCCACCTGCCAGGAAAACAGGAATGTTCGTTTCTTCCACGATCGCTCTGCTGACTTCCCAGTCATGGACCCGGCCTGTGCCGCCTAATTCTTTAACAGCAAGTTTTGGATTTCCACTATCCAACAATAACGCATCGACAAAAGGAGCTATGATCAATGCTTCACTTAGTGATTCCGGTCCGGTCACATGGACGACCTGAACGAGTTTGATATGAGGAATAGCTTTTCGAACATTTATATACACCTCCATATTCTCCACTTCATCCACGAGTTGAAGCACCTGAACGTGTGTCTTCTCATACATTTTAATTATCCCTTTTGCAGTAGTCTCACTGGTGAGTAAAAATGTCGACACGCCCGGTGGAACAGCAGCTGCTATTTCTTTGATGAGGTCTACCGCAATCGGTCCCGGCCCACTTGGCATCGGCCCGACCAAGCCAATTGCATTTGCCCCATGCTGAATAGCCAACATAGCCTCCGGGACACTTGATATGCAGCAAATTTTTATTCTCGTATTAACCATCAGAAATTTAAGTTACTACTTTCCAGATTCCATCAAGCATACAAGTGTGGAAAACTATCCTACGACCCTCACAATCAATACCTTAATTCAGTGTGGCACACCTAGGTGTGGCACATCTAAGTGTGCCACACTTAGGTGTGCCACACAGGATTGGCTGGTAGTAGTTAGTTCCGGAGACTGACAAACTTATTCTCA
>JANMVA010000414.1:0-3859 GCA_031392195.1 Saprospiraceae bacterium
CTTGAAGTCCAGCAATTGATTCGGTATCCATGAAATAACAATAGAAAGGAGAAGGCGTATTATTCTTTGTATGAAGCATATAAGGACTAATACGTTTTTCAGCTTGGAACTGAAGACCACCGGTAACAGCTATATTACGCATCTTTTTGATGCCATTTACTGATGCTCCACTTTGGGTTGGCAGAATTCCGGTCATTGCCTGAACAGCAGCTGTAATGCTTGCATTATAAGCATTCCCCGATCCATACAACACACGCTCAGCAACAGGTCCAACCGCTAGGTTTGGATAGTTGTCAAAAGTAGCTGCCTTTAAAATGGAATAAGTAAGGTTCCGCTTACTGGCTGTAGATAATTGCGGTCTTAACTGCTCAAAAATAGGCAGCGGCGTCTGCATATCAACAATTTGGACACCCTGCAATTTAGCAGGTTCTTGCGCTTGGATCAAATGGTGCTTATGCATCACGAGCATGGTGGCTATTGCGATGGCTCGGTCATGAACAGGTTGCTGTTCTCGATGGAGGATTCAAAGACTGGGTTGCAATGAATGGAACAATTGATAATCAATGGGAACTGCCGGCTTCGGGTAATTTCGAACCTGATCTTCAACCTAACCTGGTCGCGTCCATTGAAGAGGTGGTGAATACAAAAGATAAGTTGATCGACAGCAGGGAACACAGAAGGTACACAGGTGAATTTGAACCAATAGATCCCATTGCCGGACATATTCCGAACGCTGTATGTATTCCTTTTATGGAAAATACTGATCCCGAAGGAAGATGGCTTGAACCGCAAAAGCTTATGGGGCGATTCAGTGATCTTGATTCGGATGATTCGATTCCTGTATTCTATTGCGGGTCCGGAGTGACAGCGTGTCATAATATTCTGGCCTACAAAATTGCCACGGGCAGAGACTCGCGATTATATGCAGGAAGCTGGAGTGAATGGATCAATTATTATCCACCGGCATCATAAATAATCAATTCTAGTCCCTGCATTCGGGATTATCTACTTTTATCCTGAAAAATCAGAACTTATGCCTTCTGTTAAAATACGAAAAACAGGATTACCTCCCGGTTCATTGATCTATACAGGGGACCAAAAGACGGATGTGATCCTCAAAGAATTTGTCCGTTATAATGCTGATCACATTGAAGAGTTAGATTTCCGCACGATCCCGGAACCGAATCCTAATTTCTTCTATTGGCTTGACGTCAGAGGAATCCACAATCCTGCAGAGATCGAAGAGATCGGCAAAGTTTTTGGAATTGACCCACTGCTGCTCGAAGACATCATGGATCCTGATCAGCGGCCCAAATTTGAGCAAACAGATAATGGCCTTTTCATTATTCTTAAAAACCTCATACCTACCAGTGACAGCGCTGAATTCCTAAGCGAACAAATCGCATTTTACCTCATTGAAGGCAAGTTGATCACGTTCCAGGAATATCCCGATGACAGCTTTCACTCAATCAAGGTCAGAATGCGCCAGGGAGGATCAAGGCTGCGATCACGAAGACCTGATTACCTCTTGTATGCCATCATTGATTATATGACTGACCATTACTTTCCCGTCATTGACAGCTGCAGTGCAAGAATTCACGTCCTGGAGACAGCCATCAATGCTGATCCCGCTCAAAGCCTGAAAAAATCAATCTATAATGTACGGCAGGATATATCCGAAATGCATCGAATCCTCTTACCTTCCCGCGAAGCGATTAGTGCATTACAGCGGACCGATCATCCATTGATCACTGAAAAAACGAGAAGGTATTTCAGGGATGTCATGGACAACATCATGCAGTTGCTTGATCTAAATGATGACCAGAACGATCATCTCAATTCACTACACGATCTTTTTATGTCTGAAATGTCCTACCGGATGACGAATGTGGTGAAAATACTGACCGTGGTTACATCCATTTTCATCCCTTTGACGTTTATTACCAGCGTATATGGGATGAACTTCAAGTATCAGCCTGAATATAACTGGCCCTGGGCCTATCCTGCTTTATGGATTTTCATGATCCTGATCGGTGTGGCACAGATCATTTACTTCAAGCGCCAGCGGTGGCTCTAGGAATAAACCCCGCTCCATCCCTGATTTTTTTATTTTTGACCCGGCCGGCTGTCATATACCTTCCCGGCACCTGTACCTAAAGAATGAAGAACAGTTATTTTGACCTTATTGACCAGACATATTATTTTCCACAGGAAGGATTTGATCTGCACAACGGACATCTGAGTTTTCACGGCATATCGCTCAAATACATCATCGATAAGTACGGAACTCCATTTAAACTTACCTATCTCCCCAGTATTAGTGACCAGATAAAGAAATCAAAAAACTGGTTTAACCGGTCTATCAAGAGCCAGCACTACCAGGGTAAATACCATTACGCCTATTGCACGAAATGCTGCCATTTTGGTCATGTGATCAAAAAAGCACTTGAACATGATGTGGATATTGAAACCTCCTCCGCATTCGATATCGATCTGATCGTTAGCCTTTACAGGAGCGGTCATATTGACCGAAGCATTATCCTTATTCATAATGGGTATAAAACAGACCGGTATCTGGATGGAATAGCCCAGCTCTATGAATTAGGATTTAAAAATTCTATTCCGGTCCTCGATAATACAACAGAGCTCGATCAGTTGATGGACCGTATCAAAGGCAACATCAAGATTGGTATCCGGATGGCCATTGAACAGGAGCCTCAGTCAGCTTATTACACTTCGCGATTAGGTATTCGCCCGTCAGAAGTGATCAAGTTTTATAAAGATAAGATCAGCCGGAAGAAACGTCTGCAGCTTAAGATGCTACACCTGTTTGTTGATACAGGCATCCGTGATACTCTTTACTACTGGGGTGAATTCAAAAAGGCTTTGAAAATATTTGCGCAGCTTAAAAAGATCTGCCCATCATTGAAAGCAATCAACATCGGTGGAGGATTTCCAATTCGGAATAATCTGTCGTTCCAATATGATTATAAATACATGGTCGATGAGATCATCAGCAACATCAAGGCGATCTGTGCAGAAGAAGGCATCGAAGAACCGGATATCTTTACCGAGTTTGGCAAGTATACAGTTGGTGAAAGTGGAGCAACCATCTTTACTGTGCTCGAGCAAAAGCAACAGAACGATTCAGAGCTTTGGTATCTGATCGATAACAGTTTGATGAATACCATTCCCGATTCGTGGGGATTATCTGAACGATTTATCCTGCTTCCGGTCAACAAATGGAATAATGATTTTACGCGTGTGCATATCGGGGGCATCAGTTGTGATCATTCCGATTACTACAATTTCGAAGATCTCAATCAGCAGGTCTTTCTTCCTACGTTCAAAAAAGAAGATGAAGAGCCGCTATATCTTGGCTTCTTTCACACAGGTGCCTACCAGGATGCTATCAGTGGATATGGTGGTATCAAACATTGTCTGATACCCTCACCTCAACATATCCTGGTGGATAAAGATGAGAAAGGAAATTTCATCGATAGACTCTGGCGGCCTGAGCAGCGTCCAAATGAGATGCTTCAGATCTTAGGATACGATACATAACCCATCACCAAAAATTTCATGTCAAGTGAGCGCAAAACCCATCTCTGATTTTATAGTTCATCATTACCGTCACTTTAATGCTGCCAGCCTGGTTGATGCTGCTAAGGGATATGTAGATCAGCTTGAAAAGGGGCATAAGATGATGATCACACTTGCAGGCGCTATGAGTACAGCAGAACTTGGGTTGTCACTTGCTGAAATGATCCGTCAGGATAAAGTGAATATCATCACCTGCACAGGTGCCAACCTGGAAGAAGATATTTTCAATCTTGTAGCACATGATTACTACAAGCGT
>JANMVA010000678.1:0-3320 GCA_031392195.1 Saprospiraceae bacterium
GTCCCTACGGGACATGGGGAGTTTGTGCCTATAATTTGTGTTTCGTAGGAATAAAATGTTCGTACCTCCAATGGAGTTTCGTGTCCCGTAGGGACGCAAGGTTGGTAGCTCCGAAGAAGCGTAAACCATCGTAGCTCCAGCGGAGCAATCTGTCCTGTATAGACACAAGGTTGGTAACTCCAGAGGAGCACCATGTCCTGTATGGACATCAGGTTGGTAGCTCCGAAGGGGCGTAAACCATCGTAGCTCCAGCGGAGCAATCTGTCCTGTATGGACAAAAGGTTGGTAGCTCCAGCGGAGCATCATGTCATGTAGGGACATCAGGTTGGTAGCTCCGTAGGAGCGTAAAACCAACCCCATGCCCTGTAGGGGCATAACATTCCATGTAAAAAACTTCCTCCAAACGGTAACATTCCACCTCTCTCGATACATATAGGTATAAAACCAATTACAATGGCAAACACCTACACCCAGATCCACATCCAAATCGTCATCGCCGTAAAATACCGGCGAGCCATGATTGATCCCCAATGGAAAGAAAGATTACATCAATACATAACCGGAATCGTCCAAAATCATAAACACAAAATGCTCGCTATCAATAGCATGCCCGATCATCTCCACATCTTCTTCGGCATGCGGCCACATCAATCCATTTCCGATTTAATGAGGATTGTATCCGGCGAATCATCTGAATGGATTAACCTGCAAAAACTAACACCATTTCATTTCAACTGGCAAAACGGATATGGAGCATTCTCTTACCGAAAAAGATCTGTACCAACCATGATCAACTATATCTTCAACCAGGAGCAGCATCATCAAAAGCAACCATTCCTTGATGAATACAAAGATTTGTTGAAGGAATTTGGAGTTGATTACGACGAACAATATATATTTCAATTACCGGAATAGAACTTGTCTAATCGGTTTCACTCCGACATCTTTTCGCATTAGCTATATTGTGCATTATAATATTCTCTTTAAATTTTCATCATCATGCAGATCAGAGACATCCACGCACCCGGCATTTACGTTGCCAATGAAAAACGATATGATCGCATGATGTATCGGCGCTGTGGCAGAAGTGGCATTTTGTTGCCTGCATTGTCGATCGGCTTGTGGCATAATTTCGGGCATGTCGATGATATCGAAAATGGCAGGAACATTTTGAGAAGTTGTTTTGATTACGGTATCACGCATTTTGATCTCGCCAATAATTATGGCCCGCCCTACGGAGCTGCAGAGGAGAATTTTGGAAAAATCTTCAGACAGGACTTTGCCGGATACAGGGATGAATTGATCATATCAACGAAAGCAGGATGGGACATGTGGCCGGGTCCATATGGCAATCTGGGTTCACGAAAATATTTATTGTCAAGTCTCGATCACAGCCTGCGGCGAATGGGGCTCGAGCATGTCGATATTTTTTATTCACATCGTCGCGATCCGGATACGCCTCTTGAAGAAACAATGGGTGCTCTTCATTCTGCAGTCCAGCAAGGCAAAGCATTGTACGTAGGTATTTCTCAATACAATTCAAAAGACACCAAAGAAGCATCACGGATACTCAAGGCAATGGGCACACCTTGCCTGATCCATCAGCCGCGTTACAATATGCTGGATCGCTGGGTAGAAGATGACGGATTACTAGATGTATTAGGTGATGAAGGCATTGGTTGCATCGCATTTTCACCTTTGGAGCAAGGCATTCTGACCGACCGGTACTTACAAGGTTTTCCTGAAGACAGCCGTGCTGTAAAAGATGGCCGTTATTTGAAACTGAACCAGATCACACCTGAAAAACTGGATAAAGTCAGAAAGCTGAATGAAGTCGCCATCAAAAGGGGCCAAACCCTTGCCCAAATGGCAATCACCTGGTTATTGATTGACCCAAGAGTCACATCGGTATTAATCGGAGCCAGTAAACCATCACAGATCGATGATAATGTCGCAGCTCTGAATCAGATTAACTTTTCTGAAGAAGAAACCCGGTCCATCAGGCAGATTTTAGCGTGAACTATTCAGACGACTTAGCTATCCTGTTTGGCAAAAACTTTTTTCAACAGATCAGTTGTTCGTTGAGAAATATCATTCCGGATACCCAATTCCTTCACCGCCACCATAGCAAATAAACCTTCAAGTGCTTTTTCGGTGACATATTCATCCAGGTTGGGATTTACCTTATCGACAAATGGGATTTTATTGTAAGCCTTTACTGCATCAGCCCAATATTCGACAGCATTAAATTTATTCAGTGATGTGAGGATCACCGGTTTGAATTCCTGGTAAAGCGGATTAAATGTTTTGTTATTCAAATATTGAGTGGCAGCATTATCAGGCCCCATCAATATGCCAATGGCATCGTCAAAGGTCATCTGCTTTATCGCATCTACAAAAATAGGTGCAGCAGATTTCGCAGCATCTTCAGCAGCTCTGTTGAGCTTTTCAAGGATTATTTCTTCCACATTGCTAAATCCCGGAATGACTCTCAACCGGTCTGTCACGATTCGTGCTTCTTCCGGCAAAAAAATCTTGTACGCACTTTTGAAATATCCATCTCGCTTTGAAAGGACATTAGACCCTTCGCTGATCCCAAATTCAAGCGCCTGTTTGAGACCTAAGCCGATCTCTGCAACGGTAGGTTCGTTGAGGTAACCATCGGCTACTTGTTTCAATGTATCACAGGATGGAAGGGTCACACCGAAGAGGAGTGCAATAGCAATGACTTTGAGTTTCATAAAATGATCTTTTTGGATTAACGTGCTTCAGGGATGAAGCCCATTCATCTGGGCTGTTAAAGTATCCTCAAATGTTTGTTTGAGAATGTTGTCATCAGCATAACACCAGAATGTCAATCCAGTTTATAAACCACCTGCGCGCTATCCACCGGACCACCGAGTTCCGGCTTCATTTTATGGATCACGACGGTGATATTGTGGAGATCCGGAAAAGTAGCCCTGATCTCGTGGGCAATCCTGAAGGCTACAGTTTCAATCAGCTTGCATGGTGATTCCATCACATCATTGCAGATCCGGTAGATAATCTCATAGTTGACTGTCTGGTGCAGATCGTCGTTGAGTGCGGCTTCATCGACATTCATTTCCACGCTCACATCCACGAAATAGGTGTTGCCCCTCGTGCGCTCATGTGTATAATAACCATGATGTGCGTGAAAGGACATGCCCTGCAATTTGATCTCTGCCATTCGTTTTTATCTCTTCGGGCGCAAGATAGGAATTCACGCTTCCGGTATGGGTCAGGGCAGCTTTAAACGGATAGCCTGTTTCTTTTTGTTGATAGCGAACGGTTACCTTTGC
>JANMVA010000703.1:0-4621 GCA_031392195.1 Saprospiraceae bacterium
GGAAAATTTCGGGAGGAACGATGTGTCCGAGTTTCATGGTTACGTATGATGAACGTTATTCGACCCGCGGCAGAGCCAATGCATTGCGCCTGGCGATGTCGGGACAACTGGAAGATGGCTTGGCGAATAAAGATCTTCCTGATATTCTGGATTTATGTCTTTCATGTAAGGCTTGTAAGGCTGAATGTCCGAGCAGCGTAGACATGGCGCGATTGAAGGCAGAGGTGATGCAGCATCAGTTTGACCGTCATGGTATTTCGTTGAAGGATAAAATGATCGGCCGCAGTGCTGAGCTGGCGCGAAAATTATCCGGCAGAACAGCGGGGTTGATTAATAGGGTGCAATCACTTCCGGGGATCCGGCATGGCATCATGAAAGCCATTGGCATGGATACAAGACGCCAGTTGCCAGAATATGCAAAGCAAACGCTGACAGATGCTCATCCGGATCTTTTACCAAATAAACAAGAAGGTACACCTGATATCATTTTGCTCGTTGATACCTATACACAATGCCATCAACCTGAATCCGGTCATGCTGCTGTCCGTTTATTGCAAGCATTGGGCCAGAAAGTAATGTTACTTGATGTAGGGTGTTGTCAGCGACCGCGCATATCTCATGGTATGTTGCGGGATGCGTCAAATCTTTTGCAACCGGCTGTTGAAAAGTTGAAACCGTGGCTGAAAAAAAATATTCCGATCGCTGTGCTGGAGCCCGGTTGTGCATCTGCATGGACGGATGATATTCCTGATCTGATCAAAGATGATGAGACAGCTCTATTACTGAAGAAAATTAAAACGTTTGAGCATGTTCTGCTGGATGTTTTAAAAAATTTAAAAGAAGGTGGCAATAAGATCCGACCTAAATCACATCATATTCTTGTTCACGGCCATTGTCATCAGAAGTCCATTTTCGGCATGGAGGATGTGAAGAATATTTTCAGGATGTGGCCGGACGTAACCTATGAGGAGATCGATAGCGGTTGTTGCGGCATGGCGGGCTCCTTCGGTTATGAAGCAAAGCACTATGCCATATCGAAGCAGATGGCGGAGCGGGTATTGATCCCTGCGATTCATTCCAGGCCTGATGCGTTAGTGATTGCGAATGGGTTTAGTTGCAGGCATCAGATCCATGATTTTGCGGGGAGGAAGGCGGTGCATATTGCGGAGGCGTTTGAGATTCTCCAGCCCCTAAATCCCCTAAAGGGGACTTAATAAAATTATTACCCATGGGCAACAAACTTTTTTAAGTCCCTTTTAGGGGATTTAGGGGCGGCAAGATCAACGTGCCGTGTTGTCCTTTGTTTCCTGAAAGATGTATAATTTTATCACCCATGAATTTCAACTCTACAATAATTGCAACTGTCCTTCTGTTGGCAGTATCCTTCTCCTGCAAACGTGGTGACAGCATTTGGAACGATGAGACCGCTGATATTGTCAGAAAAGAAGTCACCGCTACTCTCCAACAATACCATCGTGATATCGAAGCGAAAGGCATGCTCGGTGAAATTCCATATCTCGATTCGTCTGACGAATTTTCGTGGTATGCACCGGGGTATGATGGTCCGATAGGATATGATTCAGTGGTGAGTGTCCTGACACAAATGGCGCCCATGTATACGAAAATTGACCACACCTGGGATACACTGGCGGTCACACCTGCTTCTGAAATCCAGGCAATATATACGGGAGTAGTAACGACGATTATGATGGATACCTTAGGCCGCACATCGACGCTGCGATTTAAGGAAACTGGTACTATTGTAAGACGAAAGGATGGTTGGAAATTGCAGAGTGGGAAAACTGAGATGATTAACTAGGTTATGTTGAAAGTTTAAGGAAACTGGACTAGTTTTAAGAATTAAGTTGTAAGGTTATTTTCTGCTAGAGCTTTATTTGATATTGTAGAATTTCTATCAATTCCCCAAACCCATTTATCCAACTACTTCTCCAATTACCTACAACTAACCACCAGTCCGGTTTCTTTAAACTTACAACTGACGACAGGCACAAAATTTTTTCCTTGAAAAATTCATACAATTATCCCACCATCGCCAGCAGGGTGAAGTCATTCATCAATGCCAACAAGTTTATTAAAAATCCTTTCCCGATCCTTGATGAGGTTGTTTCCAGGATAGGGCCGACGTATACTTTCTATATGGGCGGTATACAGAAAGCAGTTCTGACTGTGGATCCGGTGGCCACGAGACATATATTGCAAAAGAATCACAAAGCCTATGAGAAGTCGGCGATTGTAACAGATATCCTGGCGACATATACCGGTCATGGATTGCTGACATCTACAGGGGATCATTGGTTGCGGCAACGACGGCTGATACAGCCTGGTTTTCAGCGGAAAAGAATAGAATCATTGCAGGTGCTCATGCAGGCAGAGATCGATGTTTGTATGAAACAGTGGGAATCGTATGCTGCAAACAGTCAAAAGTTTGATGCGTATGAGGAAATGAATCAGCTTACGTTTCGCATTGTGGCCAAGGCATTGTTCAGCACATCGATCGAAGAGCACGGGCTTGCAGAGCTCAGCAGGTTGATCAGCATTTTGCAGGCATTTATCATTCAGGAAGTTCGTCAACCATATAAGCGGTGGTGGTTTCGCATGAGTGGAATCAAGTCAAAGCATATTCGCCTCGCGCAGGGATCGCGTGAGATCATCAGAGAAATTATTGTAGAGCGAAAACAATCGCATGACAGACCTGATGATTTACTCACCATGTTGCTGGAATCAAAATATGAAGATACCGGTGAGAGTATGGATGAAGAAAAACTCATCGATGAATGTCTCATTCTCTTTGTGGCCGGTCATGAAACATCAGCAAATGCATTGTCATGGATGATATACCTGTTAGGTTCACATCCAACTGAATATGCCCGAATAAAAAATGCAACCGGTGAGGATCAAACACAATTAATAAAGAATGTAATTCATGAATCATTGCGTTTGTATCCGCCGGGTTGGGTCGTTGATCGCATATCGCTGCGGGATGATGAGATCATTGACTTTACGCTTCCGAAAGGAACCGTGTGGATCATCTACATTCGGGGTATGCACCGGCATCCGGATTACTGGGACAGGCCCAATGAGTTTATTCCTGATCGCTGGTCGGATCCAGGTTTGAATAAAGAAGCTTATATGCCATTTGGTGCGGGTCCCAGGTTGTGCATCGGTGAGCATTTTGCAATGATGGAGATGCAGATGATATTGACATTGATCATTGACAAATGGGATTTTGAGCTTCACACGAAGGAAGTGCCGGAGAGGGCGTTGATTACGTTGAGGCCTGGGAGTGAGATATTGATATCAGTTAATGTGAGGTAATCTTTTGATATCCATTGGTGAAACTAAAATGGTTGATATCCATTGATCCTTCATTAATGATTCCTCATTTTTTCCCGACGCACATATTTTTCCTTAATAATCTGGTACACCGGTTTTTCCTCAATCTTACTTTCCAGCCAGGAAATAATATCGAGGTAAATAAAAGCCCTCGTTTCAAAACGACTTTTTTCAAACAGCCTCACCGTCTCCAGCAATTTGACGAATTCCGATTTAACCTCTTTTGGGGTCAGATGAAAGGATTTTCGCAGGAACTTAAACATCTCTTCTTCCACCTGGCTGAGATTTTCCATCTTCGCCATATACCTGTAGACAGATTTTACCAGGTATTCGATCAATTCAAAATGACCCAATTCATAGTGAGCGATGAGATGAAGCAACCGTGCATAGCATTGCAGGTCATTGCGAAGATCCACGCTCCAGTTGATAATCTTGTTGAGGTAATCAATACTTGCATTAAAATCACCGGCACCAAAATAGAGCGAAGCAAATTTGTAATAAAAGACCAGGATACGATGGCTGTCAAGATGTATCGCATACTCCTCTAATTTTTCTTCGATCGCAGGAACGAGCAATAATCCATCATCGAAGGTACCATCCAGGATGTGCTGATTGATCCGCGCAATATTCATGTAAACAAAAACCTGCACGCGATTATGATCACTTTGCCGGACAATATCAGAATCTGCGAATTTCTCAAAATGATCCAGATCCCTTGTGAACTTAGCATCATTCCGTAAAATAAAATGAGCCGTCAACGAGTTATGTAGCCCTTTTATATAACTGGCTGTTTCGATTTCAATCATAAAAGGTTCGTGGTGAAAAAGATCTACCCAATGTTGCGTATACCGGTAGTATGACAGAAAATCCTGACGAATAAACGCGTACCAGCAATAGCTTTGATACAGGTAAAGCTTAACATAAAATCCTTTCGCTGATTTGAGCTCTTCAGTGAGATGGTTTTGGAAATAGGAATCAATCTCTTTTTCATCTTTTTCATTCCGGGCATGGCCGTGATGGATGTACCATGCATAAAGTTGCAGCGCGAGATTAGAAAGTTGGGAAGTACGAAGCAAATGTGCATTGACTGCATTCACTTCTTCAATTAATTGGCTCGCCCTGTTCTCAAGGCTTCGGGTGATATGAAGACTTTCAATTTTCTTTTCAAAAAACAGGATCTGCACCAGGAAGCTGATCTGGTGATGGGCCCTGGCCGTTTCTTTAAGCTTGTCCAGCACCTTTAGGCTCTGCTGATAAAGCCCTTTGT
>JANMVA010000034.1:0-6928 GCA_031392195.1 Saprospiraceae bacterium
ATGCCAGCGTTTGATAGTTGAGCCACCCATTCGATAATAAGTTGAATGGTGTGTCAGGAGTTTCTACAGTGATCACATTTAAGGATCTGTCCCAAAACTGTTTCACTTTTTCAAACGCTTCCCGCATCGCCGTACGGCCCCTTCCTTGTTTGATGAGATAGCTGACATCATTTAAATGCATACCTGTACCCAGGCGAACCACCAGTTCATATTCTTCACCATCGGCAATGGTAATGGGGACTTGTATCACTCCACAAGGATCAAGTGCAGCACCGGTTTTACCGGATAGTTTTACTTTATTCATGGCTGCTGGGTGTATGACACTTCCATTGCGCCCGATAAATTCTTCGCGGTCTGTAGTGATAGTCCGATTTGTTTCATTCACATCCATGAAAGCAACCATCTGTCCAAATTCAGTCTGGTAGGAATTTCGTGCGATCAAAGCACCACTGTTGAGATCGACCTCGGAGACAATATGCATCATCGTTTTGTGACGCAGATCACCGAGCACCCATTCCGTGTAAGCCGTGACCGAAACAGTCCGCTCACGTCCTGATATGTTTTTGATCCGGAGGACATTGTACTTAACCGGTTTTTCAATATCGACAAATACAGTCAGCTCAGAAGAAATTCCATCCTCAACATGTTCAAATACGCTGTAGCCAAAACCATGACGTGTAATGTAAGGCGTAATTCCTCTTGCAGGTAGCGGGCAAGGTGACCAGAAACGGCCTGACTCTTCAT
This sequence comes from Saprospiraceae bacterium, assembly GCA_031392195.1. Classification (GTDB taxonomy): domain Bacteria; phylum Bacteroidota; class Bacteroidia; order Chitinophagales; family Saprospiraceae; genus Opimibacter. The sequence continues at coordinate 745 of JANMVA010000034.1, forward strand.
CCCGGATATAAAAATGTTCGCCACCCATATCCGTGATCGGATCATTTGACCAGGGTGTCAGCCGGAGCTCGTGTGCATTCTGAAACCACGTATACGATTGTCCGCTTTCAGAGATCACTGTACCGAAGTGTGGATTGGCGATCACATTGGACCATGGTGCCGGTGTCACACGACCAGGTGCAGTGACAGTGACATATTCTTTTCCATCGGCTGAATATCCACCCAATCCGTTAAAGAATAACAGATTGCCAGGCATTTTAAACAAGTCCTCCGAAGCATTGGATTGCCTGGAGGGAATAAAATTCTGAAGCTTTGGCTTTAATCGTTTTCGTCGGTTGAGTTGTCCTTCCAGTGTACCAAGTTTATCGGAAATAATAATCCTCGCTACAGTCTGAAATAATAGTCTGTCCTCATTCGACAATTGTTCTGCAGAACGAATAAAAATACCACCGGGCTTATCCTGGATCTCAGGTGAATAAGTTGGTGCGATCAATGAAAGGATCTGGTTATGCAACACCTGCCTGTAGCCGCCATGATCTTCATTCCAGATCACGAGGTCAACGATGAGACCTTTCAATCGCCAGAAAGCATGTGCCTGTACAAGCTGTTGGACGAGATCAATATTCGCATGGTCTTCGATCTGCAATAACACAATCGGCCAGTCACCTGAGATCGAATGGCTCCAAAGCCCTGACTGCCCGCGTTGATTTTTAATGATCGTGGAGGGATCTGTCCGCAGCGAAGGATTCGCATAGATAATGGAACTGGCCAAGCGACAATACATCAGTGCGTCACTGGCTGTTGCATTGATCTGCCTCAATAGTACCTGGCTGTGCGTCCATGCCAGTTCGAATGCGCGGTCCGTGAGATGTTTATCCTGGTATTTATCGATCAGTTGATTGCAGACAATCTTTGTTTTTCCGATTCCATAGACCATGTCTACGATCAGGGTCTCGAAGGGTTTTAATTGTACGCTGTATTGAATGGATACAATTGGATCCAATACCGATCCCTGGCTTCCGCTGAGCCCGCCATTTGCAGTGATAGCTCCGGGGTTAGCTACCGTATTGCCTCTGCCAATAAATTTGTCCCGCGAGGTCTCGTACATTATTTCCAATGTATCCGTGCCATGTATTTTCATCAGGTGAAACATCCACGGTGGCTTTTCTTCCGAAGACCTTGGCCTGCGCGTACTGATGATCGCATGGCGGGATGGATCTATTTCTGTCTGTACAAAGAGATTGCTAAATGAAGGATGCAACATTTCTGCAATTCCCGCATTGAGCACAACCTCGGCATAGCTTGTCAATTCGATGCTTCTGCGTTTGCGTGAGCGATTCGTGATATGGATGCGCCTCAATTCGACATCATCCTCAGGGGACACCACTATTTCAGTATGTGTTTCAATATTGAAATTGCGCCTTCTGAATTCTGCGCGGCCTTGTGAGAAAATAACTTCGTAATGTTCCGCTACCTGCAATGTGGGTTGGAAAGTATTTGACCACATGTCATTCGTCTCCAGATCGCGGATATAACAAAAGCTTCCCCAGTTATCACACGTCCCATCTTCCCTCCATCGCGTGACAGACATGTCTCTCCACCGGCTATAACCTCCACCGGAATTGCTAATCACTACATGATACCTTCCATTGGACAGTAATTGAACTTCCGGAATTTGTGTATGAGGTGTATTGATCACGCTCAATTCCGCATTCTGTGGTTCTGTATGAATCTCCGTCGCAGACTCAGAAGGTGAGAAATAACCGGAAACCTGCGGGATTTTTTCCTGCAACAGTAATAATGATGTCTGCAATTGCAATTCGGATTGAAAACGTCGTTGCATCCGCTGATCATTGATCACATAAGACAGGGCCAGCAAACTCATGCCCTGGTGATGGGTCATGAATGCTCTTACGACCGCCGCATTCTGTCCTCGTTGTAATCTTCCGGGTGTATAATCGATGGCTTCATAATAACCCCATTTTCCTTCATATCCGGCTTCGGTCAATTCAAGCATGTTGTCACACGGCTCATCTGTTTTAACCATGAGTGCCATCACAGATGCATAAGGTGCCACTACATAATCATTGCCCAGGCCGCGTTTAAATCCTAAGCCCGGAACACCAAATGCGCGGTACTGATAATCCATGTTGGCATGCACCATGTTATAGCATGATTCGGAAATACCCCATGGTAACCCGCGTTTTTTTCCATACTCGATTTGTCTTTTGACCGCACCCACATGCGTCTGGTGCAACAGCGTAGATTCATATTTCGGCATCAGCAGAAGTGGCATCAGGTATTCGAACATAGAACCGCTCCACGAGATCAGGACCGGATCAACACCCGGATCAGTGAGTTGTCTGCCAAGGGCAAACCAGCTGTCCTGTGGGATCTTGCCCTGTGCGATGGCAACGAAAATCCCGAGCCTCGCTTCTGAACCGAGCAGATCATAAAAACCCGGGTCACGCCTGTGCTCTTCGACATTGTAGCCGATCGAAAGGAAGTGTTGTGTTTTTTCAAACAGAAAATCGTACTGATAATCTGACAGATCAATACATGATTGCATCAGATCCCGGATAAGGGATGTACGTTCATATGCCGCATTCTGCGCAATAATGATTACTTGCTTTAATGCATCTGTGTCCGGATTAGAATTATTTATTTCAACATTCCCCTCACCCGCGTTGATTGCAGATAATAGTTTCTCCGAATCGGCTATGATTTCATTCAATGACGGAACATTGAGTAACGAAGTGTAATGTGTCGCAAGCCCGGGATAGGATTCAACAGTATATTGCCATGATGCCAGGAGTTCGATTTCATCCAGATTGATGGTACACATCCTGATGACGGTATCCACCCACCAGGTGAATTCATTTTCTGGTAAATATTCTGAAGAACTTTTCAGTGATGAGGCAAAATCCCTGATCCTTTCCATGAAATCTTTTACTCCTTTGACTGATGGAGGTTGAGGTTGGAGTGCAATTTGTATTTCCTGCTCAAGCCGGGTTACGAATTCAGGTGATTTGGTTTTTTCTTGAAGGACACGCAATGTGTCAGCAATCCCATCATATAATTTTGGATGGATGATTGGTTCATCAGGTAATGCACGCAATCCTTCTTTTAATGTCAGCAGGCATGCCGCGAGATTGCCACTGTCGACAGTTGATACATAGCGTGGTGGCAGAGGGACCAATGATAGGGTATCGTACCAATTGTAAAAATGGCCTTTGTATCGTTCGAGCTTTCTTAATGTTGTAAATGTTTGATGACATCGTTCGACCAATTCTGCAGCAGTCATGTACCCGAAATCATAAGCAGATAAAGAGGAGACCATTGTCATGCCAATGTTGGTCGGTGATGTACGGTGCGCAATCCGGGGTGCCGGGACTTCCTGGAAATTATCCGGTGGTAACCAATTGTCTTCTGCGGTGATAAAATTTTCGAAGAATGCCCATGTCTTCCTGGAAATCTTTCGTAAAAAGATTAGTTGCTGATGCGAAAGGGATGTGCTTTTTGCCGATTGCGGAAGACTGATCCACCATGCAATGAATGGCGAGATAATCCATAATGCTGATATAGGGCTGGCAATAATAAATGCAGGCCATGAAAGACCGGATAAGAATAATAAAATAGCAATACCAAGCAATGGGCCTATCCACATGATCTTGAAATGACCTGTCAGATTTCGTTGCGTGGATGTATTGACAAACGGATCCCATTGAAGTAATTGCCGGTGTGAAATAAACATCCGCCAATTGGTGCGCACGATAGCATCTGTATTGACATAAGCTTCATACGGCAAGCTGATGATCGTCCAGATATGATGGAGGATGGAATTGATGAAGGCTTCAATGGAAAGCACAAGCTGGTTGATCCATGTAACTTCTTTGGGGCGCTCTATTACACTCCGGGCAAAAGCAAGAATGGTTGGTGGTATAATAATCCCAACGACTGTAAATGTCCAAAACCAGGGTGTTGAAGAAATGATCCATCCAAACAAGAGTAATCCTAGAAGTGATTGAGGTACCAGGCTCCGTCTGAGGTTGTCAAATATCTTCCACCTGGATAAAGCACTTAGTGGATTCTTCCGGTTTTTCTTTTCATTGCCCGGTACGCGCGGAAACATCCATCGTCCGATCTGCCAGTCGCCCCGGATCCAGCGATGACGTCTTTTCATGTCTGCGAGATAGGATGATGGATATTCCTCGTATAGCTGCACATCACTGATGAGACCGGAACGCGCATAACAACCTTCGAGAAGATCATGGCTCAGTATCCTGTTTTCAGGAAAGCGATCAGCCAAAGATTTTTCAAATGCATTCACATCATAGATGCCTTTCCCAATAAATGATCCTTCCTGCAGCACATCCTGGTACACATCGGATACGGCACGTGTGTATGGGTCTATGCCGGTGTCACTCGCATGCATTTTAGCATACCACGAACCTGTCCCATCATTAAGACTGGTGGCTAATCTCGGTTGAAGGATACCATATCCTTTTGTGACACGCTGCTTCTGTTCATTGAATTCAGGTTGATTGAGCGGATGAGAGATGGTGCCGACAATTTTCCATGCTGCTTCGCGGGGCAATTGCGTATCCGAATCCAGTGTGATGACATATTGGATCTGTGGGAAAATCACCTCATCACCAACGATCAATGAGAATTTATCATGATTTCCTACACGCAGAAGATGGTTTAGATCGCTGAGCTTGCCTCTTTTACGTTCATAGCCCATCCAGATCTGATCGGCCTCATTCCATACGCGTGGACGATGGAAAAGAAAAAACGTATCGTAGGTCGATCGCTGATATTTTTTGTTGAGCTCTTCAATGCGTTGTTTGGCAAAGAGAAGCAATGTGTTTTCATCTTCTGTAATTTCTACTTTAGAATCTTTGAAATCAGTTAATAAAGCGAAGTGCAGATTTTCCTGGCGGTTAGCGAGATAGCGCACTTCCATGGTCTCAATCAAATCTTCCAATTCAAATGTATTGCTGAAGAGGGTGGGGACCACCACCATTGTTCTCGATTCAACCGGAATCCCTTTTTTATAATCCATCCGCGGCAGAAAACCCGGCTTGATGAAGATGGTCGAAATCCAATTTATAAAAGATGTTGCCAGGTGACTTGTTGCAATTAATGCAAGTACACCTCCAACGATGATCCATCCAATCAACAATCCTTCATTATAGGCATGATAGATCAGGACCCCCGACAATGCGAGTGTGAGCACCACAATGGATCCTGCAAAAAGAAAGAATGGAATGGAACAAACGGACCTGCGTATTTTTTCAAGCTTCGATAATTGAATACCTGCAAGTCGTTCTGTTTCATCTTTCCCCTTGCCGATGAGATAATGACCAACATGATTGTTTCGTGCCGGTCCATTCTCCTCTGCATTCTTCCCGGCCAGCTCAATGACGAGATTAGCGATATGCACTTCAGGCATTCGGCTCGTGATAGCGATACTTTCGATGACATGGCGGTAGTGATCCCGTGTATGAAAGTCCATGCGTGCATAGACGTTATCGATGTCTTCGCGCAGGATTTTTTCCACACTGCTTGATCGTTCGACAAATTCACGCCAGTCTGTATTGTTGATAAACCGGAGGCTGCCGATGCTATTGCTCATCGATACCTGTCCTGCTGCCTGACTTTGTGTTTCCTGGTGAATCAGGCGATTTGTCGTCATTCCATTCTCGGACAATCGCTGTTCAATCCACGTCAAGGGCAATGTAAGTGCAGGTCCTTTACCTAGAAGACGACGCGTAATCTCAGCGACAAAGGAACTCACCATGGGTGGATCCGATCGCGCCATATCCGCTGTGATGATGATCAGGCTTTTCGGATCTTTTTCTGCGACTTCCGTCATGCGATCGGCCCAGTAATCGGCAAGGTTTTTATTAATCCTGTCAATGGCAATTTGTGCAGCCAGTCGTCGTAAATTTTCTATCAAAGCAAGCCTGAGCATGATGGGAATAGCCCACAGCTCACCGATATTGAGATTGGCCACTTTCTGATAGGCCATGACAAAGCTGAAGAGATTATCCAGGTCAACTCGTCCGTCACTGTGAGAAATAATTTCAACAGCAATGTTGTACACACGAGGGAAACCGACCAGGGGACCTTTCGTCAGGCGGGGTAAAGTTTCGCTGTATTTTTTTGGAAAATGTTTTTT
>JANMVA010000102.1:0-12614 GCA_031392195.1 Saprospiraceae bacterium
ATTCTGTCACTGCCGTTTTCACCGCAGCAAAATCATTTGGATCAACCGGCAAATTCGTGCCAAGCAATGAGGTCCCCGCATTTCCGGGTGCGATAAAAAGCTTTGTACAAAGTGGACTGGAAGCGATCTTATCAGCCATCGCATGTTCGCGGCCGCCGCTTCCTAGAATAAGTATATTCATTTGTTCTTTAAGAGTATAATTTTCGAATTAATTCTGACTTTGGAATATCAAGGTGATTTGCAACTTCCCGTAAAATATTGGAAAGAGTACCAACTTTAATTGGATTGTGATTAGGCAAAGTTATATGCTGCTCTATAGTGGATTCTTTTCTGGTTAGTCTGATGTGACTTCCCGTTTGCCTTGTTTGGATGTAACCTAGAGTTGAAAGCTTTTTAATGAGATTGACTGAAGATTCATTCCTCGGTAATTTCATACCTGGACAACTTCATCTTTAACAAAATGAAGACGAACTATTCTTGTTTGATCATCATCAAAATGACATAGCACAGCATCCTTAACTTGGGCTCTTAATTCTTCCCAAGAATCAGCTTCGGTGAAAATTGCATGACCCAGGGCGGAAGCCTCGTACCCACCATCCTCAGACTCTTGTACCATAAAGATGACCTCACTCATTTTCATATTTTTTATTTAATAGGATAAAGATAGGTCAATGGAAGCACTGACTCTATGCCACCCCTTCGTGATTGATTAGAAAAATTGGGGCAGACCTTTCGGTTATAATCATGTCATACCTTCAGGATTAATGATGAAAATCCCGAAGGGATTTGATTTCCCTTTTCCTTCGCCTCAGCCTTCGCCTTTTTCTTTACTTTCCTTCGCCTCCGCCTCCGCCTTAGCCTTATTTCTTACTTTTGCCGACTTCATCATATGTACGAATACATCCAGGGAAAAGTAGTGAGCAGACACCCCACCCACGTGGTCATTGAGACCGGTGGCGTAGGATATTTTCTCCATATCACCTTATATAGCTATGATCAGATCCAGGAGGGGAAAGATCAAAAGATCTTTACCTGGCTCCAGGTTCGAGAAGATGTCCAGCAGCTATGGGGCTTTATGGATACGCTGGAACGGGAAGTTTTCCTCAACCTGATCAGCATATCAGGGATCGGACCCAATACAGCCCGTCTGATCCTGTCGGGCATGACACCGGAAGAATGCAGGCAGGCTATCCTCACAGATAATGAATTGGCCTTCAAGCAGGTAAAAGGAGTCGGCCCCAAAACAGCCAAGCGAGTCATCATCGAGCTCAAAGATAAAATGATGAAGACTAGCGGTGATTCATTGGTTATAAAATCAGGTCCTGACAAGAATGTCTCCGTGGCTGAAGCTTTGGCTGCATTGATCACTCTTGGATTTGTCAAAAATCAGGCAGAAAAGGCTATAGCCCAGGTTGTAAAAGAACAAGGGAAGGACCTGCCCACCGAAACTCTGGTCAGAATGGCCCTTCGCCTGTTATCAGCATAGGATTACATAATTGAAACCACTTTGTGTCGTTATACATCCATTCATTACTATCACTACCCCTCTTAGGGGATTTTAAGAGGGGCTAAACAAACCCTCGATTGCGTATAGAAGGTAAATAATACATGAACAAACACGCGTCGCTTTTTTCGGCAATCTTCATCACCCTGGTCTCTTTCTCCTTCTTTGCGGAAAAGGCTAACGCTTCATACAACCTTCCCGATCCATATGCCTGGACGCCGGAAGTGATGACCCTCGACACCCTCCCTCCCATCAAGGACCGGCAGGGCAACTGGGTCGAAAATCCCAATACAAATCCTTTTGATCTCCTTGACCCTGAAGAGGTTGTCCAGGATGTGGAATATGACCCCGTGACGAATAAGTACATTATCACCGAGAAAATCGGCGACGAATTCTATCGCACCGGGACCACCATGACTTTCGATGAGTACATGGAATGGAAATCCAGCAAGGAAGAAGCCGAATACTTTAAAAAACTGGCAGGCGCCGCAGCAGGTGACCGGAGCAAAGGCGGTAACCTCGACCCGGTAGCTGAAGTCGATGTATCTGATGACATCATTGACCGACTCTTCGGAGGTACCACCGTTGATATCCGTCCGCAGGGAAACGTGGACCTGACCTTTGGCTTTGATTACTACAGGCAGGACAACCCGATCCTTCCACTTCGACAGCAGCGTCGAGGAGGTTTCGATTTCGACATGGACATCCAGGTTGATGTCAATGGCCAGATCGGTGAAAAGCTCAAGACCTCATTTAACTATAATACATCACGCACCTTCGATTTTCAAAACAAGCTCAAGCTCGATTACGATTCGGACCTGTTTAGCGAAGATGAAATCCTCAAATCAATCGAGGCCGGTGATGTAAGCCTTCCATTGAAATCAAACCTCATCCAGGGAAGTCAAAGCTTATTTGGATTAAAAACAGAATTGCAGTTCGGTCACTTGCGATTGACGGCCATTGCATCACAACAAAATTCTGAGCAGAACGATCTGCAGATCCAGGGTGGTAGTATCCTGCAAGAGTTCGAGATCTATGCAGATGAATATGATGAGAACAGGCACTTCTTCCTTTCTCACTTTAATCGCAATTCATTTGAAGCGGCATTAGCAAACCTGCCACAGATCAATAGTCTCTTTACGATCACACGGATGGAAGTCTGGGTGACGAATGATCGCAATCAAACAACCGATGTCAGGGATATCGTGGCGCTTTCAGATTTGGGTGAATGGAGATTCATGACAAATGATAATCCTAATCAATGGCGTAATCCGGATACGAATAGTTACAAGGACATTTGCATGCTTGACATCCTCCCGGATAACAATGTAAACTTTATCCTTCGTGATCTGCGGGCCAATTCCGATATCCGAGATCTCGACAATGCAGTCAAAGTATTACAGGATCCGCCATTTAATTTTACATCTCCGAGAGATTTTGAAAAGATCCAGGCGAGAAAATTGAGTTCGGCAGAGTATCGCTATCATCCTGAACTCGGATTTATTTCTTTGAATATCCGCATGGACCAGGACGAAGTGATTGGTGTGGCGTATGAATATACCTACAACGGAAAAGTCTACCAGGTTGGTGAGCTTTCTCAGGATGTAGAGAATGTTGATACCAGCGGTAATCAAAAAGTTTTATTTGTCAAGTTGCTGAAAGGAACAAATCAACGTGTTGATCTTCCATTGTGGGATCTGATGATGAAAAACGTATACCGCATCGGTGGTGGTGATCTGAATCCGGAAGAGTTTGAGCTCGATGTCTTTTATGAAGATCCGGGAAAAGGGTTTAAACGCTTCCTTCCCGCACCTGCAAATCTGACGAACGTTCCACTTCTGAATATTTTCAATCTCGACAAGCTTAATGTAACCGGTGATCCACAACCCGATGGCAAATTCGATTTTATCACAGGCCTTACCATTAATCCAAACCTGGGCATTGTCATGTTCCCTGTCCTGGAACCCTTCGGTAAAACATTGCGGGATAGTATAGCGGCAGTGATGGGTAATGAATCTCTGTACGTATATCAGCAACTATATGACAGTACAATCGTCAAAGCACGTGAGTTTCCGGAACTAAATCGATTTACATTAAAAGGAAAAGCAAAGACCAGTACATCATCTGATATTTCACTGGGTGCATTTAATATTCCACCGGGTTCTGTGCGTGTAACGGCTGGTGGACAGGTGCTGAAAGAAAATGAGGATTATACGATCGACTATAATATTGGTCGTATCAAAATCCTCAACCAGGCATTCCTTCAGCCCGGTACGCCGATCAATGTTTCATTCGAAGACAATGCACTCTTTAGTTTCAATAAGAAAACCATGCTCGGTCTGAGGGCCGATTATGAGCTCAATGAGCATTTGAGTTTTGGTGCGACATACATGCACTTGTTCGAAAGGCCATATACACAAAAAGTAAATATTGGTGATGACCCGATCAACAACCGGATCTATGGGCTTGACCTCAACTACAGCAATGAATCTCCCTGGCTGACCAAGATGGTGGATAAAATTCCATTCATCAATACCACTGCTCCATCGAATGTCACATTTGAAGCGGAGATGGCGGCATTGAAACCGAGTCACTCCCGTGCGATCGATAAAGGTCGTGGTGATAATGAAGGTGTAGTCTATCTCGATGACTTTGAAGGAACAACGAGCAGCTTTGATCTTCGCACGCCGACGAATGCATGGTTCCTTGCTTCTACTCCGCAAAACCAGGAGATTGATGGCATTCCAGCATTTCCTGAATCTAAAGAAATCAATGATCTCGTCTATGGTGTAAACCGGGCTCACATAAACTGGTATAGAATTGACCAGGGCGTCAGAAACAGTAGTGAAGGATCGCTAACGCATCCATACACAAGGGCTATTAATCACCAGGAAATTTTCCCTGACAGATCTCCACGCTTTGGATTAAATGATTTCAGAACTTTCGACATCACATATATTCCTGATGAAAGAGGGCCATACAATTTTGATCTTCCTCAAGGAACACCTTTCAGTGCAGGAATTGAAATGGATTGCAAGCTGAAAGCACCCGAGACCCGATGGGGAGGTATCATGCGCGCGCTCAACCAGGTGAATTTTGAGCAAGCGAATATTGAAGCTATTGAGTTCTGGATGTTGGATCCATTTATACTCGCGGACACAGACACCTTTGGCTCTGAAGGAAAGATTATCCTGCAGATTGGAAATATTTCAGAAGATATCTTGCGTGATAGCCGAAAGTTTTTCGAACACGGCCTTCCATTAAATAAAGAAGAAGCTCCTACAGATACAACCATGTGGGGACGTATACCCAGAATCCCTGCTACTGTCAATGCATTTTCGAATACAGAAGGCGCCCGCGAAGCACAGGATGTGGGCTTGGATGGATTAGATGACCAGGGGGAAAGAGAGATATTTATGGATTACCTGGTGGCTTTGTCACAAGGTGGGGTAAGTTTTGACTGCATTACAAAAGCACAAGCAGATCCAAGTAATGACAACTTTGTATATTTTCTGGATGAGGACATATTCGCTTCCGGTACCAATCTTTTTGAACGTTATAAAAGATATAATAATCCTGAAGGAAATTCTCCACCTCCGGGAGCTGGTGCTACGAGAATAAATGCGTCTACCAATATTCCGGATTCCGAAGACATCAATAATGATAATAGTCTGAGTGAAAATGAATCGTATTTCGAATACGTCATCGATCTTAGAAGGGATCCATCCGGAACTCCCGAGACTGGATTCCTCAATCCAAATGATCCAAAGATCACTGACGTCATCAATACAGCTAACGGAACATGGTATCGCTTTAAAATTCCGTTGGATGAATATAATCGCACTGTCAACGGCATCTCTGATTTCAGGTCGATCCGTTTCATGCGATTGTTGATGACTGAGTTTGACACCAGAACCACATTGCGTTTTGCCACATTCGATCTGGTTCGTAATCAGTGGAGAAGGCTTACACGTAAGCCTCCGGGATCAAGTTGTGATGATGAAGGATCTGGTGATCTCGTCGTGGATGCAGTCAATATAGAAGAACACTCTGCAAGGATGCCTTTCAGATATGAAATTCCACTGGGTATACAGCGTGAACGTATCACCAGCAGCACTTTCCAGGATGTATTTCAGAATGAACAATCACTATCATTGAAATATGATTTCCTCGCTGATGGTTGTGAACGCAGAGTTTATAAGCAACTTGATCTTGACCTTCGTGTATTTAAACGCATTCAGATGTTTGTGCACTCAGAAGAGAGAGACCGGAATGATCCTCAACTCCAGGTACCTGATAATGCAGTGAAACTTTTTATCCGCTTTGGATCTGACTTCGATAATAACTACTACGAATACGAAGTACCACTCGTTCAGTCCAGGGATCCAAACGTAGTAGGTGAAAATGCCTATAAAGAGGAATTGTGGAGAGGTGAAAATGAGATGGAATTCGGGCTTGAAGATTTTACGAATCTTAAGATTGAAAGAAATGCTACCGGTAAGCCTGTTACGGAAAGATTTGAGAAAATAGTGACGCAAATGATCAATGGATTTGAAGTTGAACGAAAGTTTACGATCATCGGAAATCCAACTTTAGGATATGTGCGAAATGTGATGATTGGTGTAAGAAATCCAACAGGTGATGAATTTATCCAACCTTATTATGGTGAAGTTTGGGTCAATGAATTGCGCGTGGTTGGTCTTGAAGAAAAAGGTGGTGTTGCCGGTTTGGCAAGGGTGGATGCAGATCTCGCTGACTTTGGTAGTATCGGTTTGTCCGGAACATATTCAAGTATCGGATGGGGAGCGATCGATCAGAAACTGGATGATCGCGCTAAAGAGAGCGTGACCCAGGTGGATTTCTCAACTAACCTGCAATTGGGAAAATTCTTTGGCACCAATTCGAAACTCCAGGTTCCATTTTACTATCAATACAGCCAGACTGCTCGTAATCCAAAATACGATGCCCTTGATCTCGACCTTCCATTGAAGGAAAAACTGAGGAGTATCACCGATCAGGACGCCAAGGACAGTGTACGGGAACAATCACAGGATTTTAGTTCGTTGAGCCAGATCAGTTTTACAAATGTGCGAAAGGAAAAAGGAAACCAGAAAGCATCATTTCCATGGGATATTTCCAATTTCACAACTAGTTATTCATATTCCAAAGCCCATGTGCATAATGAGATCGTTGCAAAAGATGATCTCAAGCAACATCGTGGTGCGATTGATTACACTTATAGCCTGCCAATCAAACCCATTCAACCACTTAAAAATTTATCTAAAAGTATCTGGTTGAAATGGCTGACAGAATTCAACTTCAATCCGCTGCCAAACAGCTTTACGTTCGGAACAGTGATCGATCGAAAGTTTGGTGAGCGAGAATACAGGTTTTCGGATGCACCATTCAGGACCTGGTTTGACAAGCGATTTACCTGGGAACGAACTTATAGTCTCCGGTGGGATTTGACAAAATCAATCAAGATCAATTTCAACGCCGCCAATGATGCAGTGATCGATGAACCGGATGAATATCTGCGAAGAACACCAGTGCCCATTCGAATCGATCCCGGAGTCCGGAATGACAGCATTTGGAACAATGTCAAAAAATTCGGACGAACAAAAGATTACAGTCATCAGCTTCGGGCAACGTATGCTTTGCCCTTTAAAAACTTCCCTTTTCTCGATTACCTGAGGGCGGATATCAGTTATGATGCAAACTATGGCTGGCGTGCCGCATCTATTAATACCGATTCACTTGGTAACATTATTCAGAATGGTCAGAAGAGAAGTATATCCGGTGAGATTGATTTTATCAAGCTATACAACAAGATCCCGCTGTTAGCCAAGGCCAATAAGTCAAACAGCAGCACCACTACATCAACGAATCGCGGAACGAAATCAACAGGGGATCCAAAGGCAGATAAATCAGATAAGGATCCAAAGAAGGCAAACGCAGCTATCAGCCCGGTGTTGAAAGCTGTATTGCGTCCCATTATGTCTGTCAGAAAATTGCGCGTGAACTATGGTGAAACATGGAGCACAACAATTCCCGGTTTCACACCAAGATCAAGATTACTTGGCATGGACAGTGGATTTGGTGCACCCGGATGGAGCTTCATCGGTGGTATTCAACCTGAGATCAATAGGCGGGAAGAACAAAAGAATGGAGATTATTTGGCTATGGCACGGGACGAAGGATGGATCACAACGAATGCCTTCCAGAATTTGCCCGTTCTTCAATCAAAGGTTCAGTCCATCGATGGCCGGTTATCCATTGAGCCATTCACCGATTTCAAGATCGATGTAGATATGAGCAGGAATGTCGGAAATAATTTCTCTGTTTATTTCAAGACGTATCACAAAGGCGCGTTTTTAACGGACAGTATTCGTCGCGAGTCACCGAGAGAGATTGGCAACCTGACCATGTCTTATCTCGCGCTTCCGACTCTATTCATGGATGATTCCACCCAGTTGAATGATCTGTTTGACACATTTGAAAAGAACCGTGCGATCATATCGAAGCAACGTGGCTTTGGGGAGCACGAGATAGATGGAAGTGAATATGCACAAGGCTTCGGAAGAAAACAGCAGGAAGTATTAGTGCCGGCATTCATCGCTGCCTATACAGGAAAAGATCCAAAGAATTTTGAGATCAGTGATATGTTTTCCTGGATCCCGAAACCAAACTGGACGGTCAATTACAACGGTCTCAGCAAGATCCCTTTCCTCAAAAACATGTTCAGCAATGTGCGGATCACACATGGATATAAATCATCCCTCAGCGTCAATTCTTTTGAATCTGATCTGGACTATGATGATTATGATGAGGACCTTGAGCAGGTTATTGATCCGCGCAATGCAAATAACCTCGACACTATTTCGCAGAATTATTATTCAAGATTTCTCTTACCATCTATCGTCATTGAAGAACAGTTCCAACCTCTGTTTGGAATTGATATCAAGACAAAGAATGACATGAATATCAGTTTTGCGTACAACAAGCGTAGAAGCCTCGCGATGGGATTCATTTCGTATGAACTTGCAGAGACACGATCTACAACAGTTGACGTCGGCTTTGACTGGAAACTGAAAAATGTGCGGCTTGGGTTTTTACCCGGCTTCAACAGTGGTGGTAATAAAAAGAAAGCGAGCAGCAAGGATGCAGCTGATAAAACAGATGCAAAAAAAGGAAATGACCTGGACATCCTGTTTGATCTTTCTTTCTCTGATAATCTGACGCTCAATCACCTGCTCGACCAGGAAGCAGGCGCGAGACCGACACGTGGATCAAAAGATATTTCGATCTCACCCGCGATCCGCTATGACGTCAATAAGAATGTCAACCTGCGTTTCTTCGTTGACTTCAGGAAGCAGGAGCCGTATGTGAGTAACTCTTACAAGGTAATTACAACGGAAGGGGGTCTTACAGTAAGAATATCTCTCGAGTAGAGGAAAAGCATGGAGCATGGGGCATGGAGCATGGAGTATTTCCGCTTGCTTTCGCTCGCAGTTCTAAAAAGTATGTTGATATTTTTCATTAGCATTTTGAAATCAAACTCCCCGGCGTTTTCATGATGAGGGAGCATGGAACGAAGTGAATGAGATCATCGAAACGCAGGGGTTGGGAGTGGAAGGCAGAAATCAGGGGAGGATGGGGCATTGAGCATTGAGCATGGGGAATTTCCACTCGCTTTCGCTCGCAGTTCTGAAAAACAATTAAAATTTTTCACTAGAATTTGTAAATCAAACTCACGGCTTAGGCTGAGGTATATTCAATTAGCGAAAATTAGCGCAATTAGCGGCTACTAATATTCAGGTAAATTCATCATACTCTCTAAGAAGGAATCACTAACTAATTTCATCTGGGCTTCTGCCCTGTAAATAGGAATAATTAATCCGTCTTCGTATTGAATTTCTGTTTTTATTTTAATCAAGTAAGGATCATAGTTATAATCAAAAACGCCTAAAAATGTTAGTGTGTTTCTGTTTAAGCGTCTTCCTAGGAAACTCGTCATTTTTGCATAATAGGAGTGAATCTTACTATTAACCTCCCCAAACGGAGTTTGTCCTGTACGTTCTTTAGAAACCTTCAAACACCTAATTCCGTTTAAATCCACTTTATTAAGGTCCTCCTTATTTCTTTGATATTCCTTTTCAACCAAAGTCTTTCTTATAGCGCTCAGATCCACCTTGACTTTTCGATCTTGAGACAAGGGAATAATATACATACAGTCTTTTTCAATGTCATAAATTTCAAATGCCTTATCATTTAACTTCATTACTTCTGATGAACTATACGTATACTCTTTTATAATGTACCCATCAAAAAAATAAAAATCAAATTGTTCATTTCCGAAAAAATACGATAGTATCAGTATTTGTATCATGATGTTTAATTGCAATTCCAACTTCCAATACCAGTGCATACCTCATACCTCATACTTCTTACCACATACCTCATACCTCTTATCACTCACCACTCACAATTCACGTCTCACATCTCACGTTTCTCACGCTTCTCACGTTTCTCACATTTCTCATGTTTCAACATTCACTTCACGGAAAACTCCTCCTGAATATATTAAGTATCTGCTCTGTCTCAATCAAAAATCCATCATGTCCATACAAGGATGGAATTAAATGCAATGATGCATTGGGCATGTGATCAGCCAGAAATTCCTGTTGCTGAAATGGGATGAGATGATCTGAATCAATGCCGATGATGGTTGCTTTCATCGTGAGTTGATTCAAAGCTGATTCCATCGAACCTCGATTTCTTCCGATGTTGTGTGTATCAAGTGATCTGGTCAGGTGATAATAAGGATGTGCATAAAACCTGTTGACCAGCTTGTCACCCTGATGTTGGATGTAGGATGTGACGCGATGGCTTTCTACAACATTGTCTGCGTCTGTTTGTGAAGTGATGTACGCATCAATCGTCCGATAACCTAACAGCGCCATTCCACGTGCAGCTTTTAATCCTGCAGCTCCTGAACAATCTTCATTTTCATACAGGGTTGGATCAGCCTGTATCGCCAATCGTTGAGCTTCATGCCCTGCAATGACCCAGGCTGTTTCACGAGCGCTTGTCACAAGCAAGCCAAGTTGCCTGATGCGATCCGGAATGAGAAGAGCAAATTCCAATACCTGGTGGCCACCACATGAGCCGCCAATGCACAATGCAATTTCTTCAATACCTAAATGAACACGAAGTTTTTCATGTGCATTCACCCAATCCCGAATGGTGATCAGTGGCCAGTTCATTCCATAAGGCTCTCCTGTTTTAGGATTAATGCTTCGCGGCCCTGTGCTACCATAGCATGAACCAATGATGTTGGCACAAACGATAAAGTATTTCGATGGATCAAATAATTTCCCTTCTCCATACAGTCCGCTCCACCAATCCGCTGCATGACTGTTGGCAGTCAACGCGTGACAAACCCAGATCACATTATTGCGTGCGTCGTTTAATTCGCCGTAGGTGTGATATGCGATAGTAATACTCTCCAGTGTTTCCCCCAATTCAAGTTGAAATGTGGATGGATCAGAATAAAATAAAATGCCCGGAATATTTATTGGGATGGTGTATTCAGGACCTTTCATGTTTGACCGCTTGCGATTAAGGCCTGGTCGATATCATGGATGATATCCTCCACATGCTCGAGTCCTGCCGAAATCCTGATGAGGTTGTCACTGATGCCGGCCTCCACCCTGGCTTCGGGTGTAAGTTTAGCATGTGTTGTGGATGCAGGATGCGTTGCGATGCTCCTTGTATCACCCAGGTTTGCCGTCAATGATAGCATCTTCAATGCATCGAGAAATTTTCTTCCCTGCTCCAGGCCACCTTTAATTTCAAAAGCAACAAGGCCGCCTCCACGCTTCATTTGTTCTTTAGCAATGTCATACGAAGGATGACTTTCTGCATGCGGATATATAAAAGATGAAACTTGTGTATGATCTGAAAGAAACTGTGCCACTCGTTCTGCATTATCACAATGCCGATCCATCCGTACGGCAAGGGTTTCGAGACTTTTCGAAAGAAGCCATGCATTGAATGGGGATAAGGAAGGACCCGTGCTGCGACAAAGTTTTTTTATTTCTGTGATGAATTCTTTTCTTCCGGCCACAATTCCACCGAGTACTCTTCCCTGGCCATCGATATATTTTGTTGCACTATGTGTGATCAGATCAGCACCATACAAAACAGGCTGTTGTAAATATGGAGTCGCGAAGCAATTATCCACATTCAGCAACAAATTATTCTTCACACAAAAATCTTTAGCTGCTTTGAGATCGATAATATCCAAACCCGGATTGGAAGGCGTTTCAATAAAGAATATTTTCGAATTCGGTTTCACAGCAGCATGCCATGTATCCTGGTCAATGGGATCCACTAATGAAACTTCAATTCCCCAGTTTGGCAAATACTGCGATAAGACAGTGTGCGTAGAACCGAAAATAGCCCTTGAAGAAATCAGATGATCGCCTGCTTTCAAAAATGCCATGAAGGATGCAAAGATGGCTGCCATACCAGAAGCTGTCGCATGCGCATCCTCCGTTTGTTCGAGCGATGCCATCTTCTCTTCCAGCTCCCTGACATTCGGATTGGTAAAGCGGCTGTAGATATTCCCTTCCCGTTCATCTGCAAACACAGCCCTCATCTCTTCAGCATCATCAAACATAAAGCTCGAGGTAGGATACAATGGTGTACTGTGCTCCTTCTGCGAAGTTTGGTCAGTTTGTATACGGATGGCTCGTGTTTCGAAATGCATGAGAAGTTATAAATGAATGTGTCGAAGGTAATGAATGATGATTAAGCTGGTAGCGAAGGATTTGTTTCAGATCTTAAGAACGTAAGATCCATTTACTAGCGCGAGAGGTCTCCCCGGGGTTTCATGACAGGAATTCTCACGTTCTCACTCTCTCACGTCTCTCCTTCGGCGGCGCTAACCCTACCCCTGTGTGCGATTGAAATCGCGTTGCACGCTCATCCAATCTTGCAACCCCGGGGACCTTTCGCGCAGAAAGAAAAAGAGATTACAATCTTATGTTCTCACATTCTCACATTCTCACGTTCTCACATTCTCACATTCTCACATTCTCACATT
>JANMVA010000120.1:0-5497 GCA_031392195.1 Saprospiraceae bacterium
CTAAAACACCCAGACTTGAAGAATCACAGGAAGTAGCTGATAAATGAGTCGTATCAGGAATTCCGGCAGTAATGGTTGTGATCACAAAACTGTCACATCCGGATTGACTTGATAATACGAATTCAAAAACCCCAATGCTCGCCGAATCACAGGAAGTCGCAGAAATAAAACTCGTGTCTGCAGGCGCCTGATAGATCGTCGTGATGATCAGGCTATCGCATCCGGATTGATTCGTCAATGTTTGCGGAAAAATACCCAGCAGAGATGTATCGCATGTTGCAACAAATACTTTTGTTGTATCCTTCGGAGGATCCAATGTTGTAGTGGTAATGATCAAGCTATCACAACCAAAATGATTTGTAAGTATTTGCACGATAACACCTACGCTATCTGAATTACATGCAGAAAGAAAAAAAGCTGTCGTATCCGATTGCAAAAGATGAACAGTAGTTTGAACGAGCGTATCACATCCGGTGAGATTATTCAGATAAGCATTGAAGACACCGGCTTCGGCAGGATTGCATGTGGCAGAATCCAAAAGAATACTAACTCCCGGATTAACTCCCAATGTATAATTAACTGTACTGTCGCAGCCTTGAATCGAACTATAAGCAACGGTATAAAGTCCAGGCTCGCTTTCCCATTCATTTCCGATTAACACACTATCATAGTCACAAATCGACAATGAAAAATTGTGGATGTAATCCGGAAAAATCTCAATGACCTGGTTATCATCTAGTATCACAATACAAGCCGGCTGTGAAGAAGTAACATTTGTGATCAGGTATTCTGTAAAAACAATGGGAAAGTCTGAAATACCAAAGCCATCCATGACATCTTCAAAAGAGAATTCGTCCCCGGTGCTGCTGGAAATATCAATCGTCAAAGGAAAGGGACTATCTGTATCAATGACCAGGTTCGCTATGTCATCCTTGCAGATAGCTGAATCACCTTGCAGCGATACCTGGATGACAGGCAGGAATACCACCTCAGCTTCGTCGTGGTTTGGGCAATCAATACCATTGCTGACTGTGACACTATATAGACCTGAGTTGGTGACACCGATGGCTTGAATGGATTGCCCGGTGGACCAAACATATTCAGCACCCGGATTACCAGCATCAAAGATTGCAGTTAATCCATCGCATAACTCCTGATCCGGTCCCAGATCAACTTCTATAAGTGGTAATTGAATAACATCAATGTATGCACTTGCAATGTTGCTCATAGTCCCCAATGCAGTGGTGAACTGAACTTCAACGACACGCTGTCCACCAGTTGGATAGGTTGAATTATTGAAATAACGGATCAAATCCAGCGCCGCTCTGAAGTCGCTTATTTTTGCATTTCCACTACTCGTTAATGTGATCATTTCAGAGCCGTTTCCAGAGACACTAATACCCGGAATGGATGCGCTCATTTCCAGCTCTTCATTGGGTACGTCAATCGGATTGATCAGTTCAATTGTCATTTCATCAATAAATGCATCTATCGTGATATACACATCGATGTCATTTATTCTCGCTCCACCTTCCGTAAGGCAATCAAGTGGATCTGAATTATAGTCTGCTTCTGTTGCACCGGAACTGTCATTGCAATCCAAATCGATATACACATCAGTTAATGGCTCGAGATTATGCTCATAAGGAGAGGTATTATTATGGTAAGCTCCACTTAATTCGAGTTCACAAATTTCAGTTATTGTCCCGTCTATAATATTCACAGTGACGACCATGCAAGTATTAATCCATACTTCAGTACCAATAAATATATTTTTATTGGGAGTTGCTGTCATTCCACCTATCCCATATTCCCAAGGTATAGAAACAACTATTTCACTATTCTCAGGATTGATTGGATCAATTCTAATTATATGTTTGAATGTTAAGGAGTAGTCCCATGACATGGTATAAATTTCTTCATCCGCTATCCACATTTCACCAAAAATTGGAAAACCTATGTTGCCTACAACTGTCACAGTACCTGCGTTGGCATCCCATCTGTATAAGGTATCATAAGCAATGCTGTTCCACACATCCGGCCAGCGCGTTGTATAAAATATTCCTCCCCCTACAGCTGCAAGTCCTAGCATCATACCAGGATAATAAGAGCCATCCATGACTAATGTCGTTTCACCAGTAGTTATGTTTAATTCATAAATAATATTGTTATTATTTAAATTTTCAGAGGCATCTAGTATGTACAGTTTCCCATCAGGTCCAAAACTTGCACCTCCCCAGCTATCTCCATCAATAGTATTATGATGATGCAATATCTGTGTGCATTCGGTACAAAAATTATCTCCAATACTGTATCCCCAAAGAGATGAGGATTGGGGCAAATAATATGGTTGTGAAAAACATACTCCCGTTAATACAAGACTTGAAAAAGCTATTAAGAAATAACTCTTAAGCTGAAATCCGGTCAGGGAAAATTTAGTGTGCAGAGATTGTGAATTCATCATCCGGAACCTGATCTATAGACACGATCAGAGCAGTTGAAACTACGAATTTTCACTGGGAATTTATCTGGCAGCTGGAGAAAAATCCTCCCAAAGGTATTACCAAACAAAAATTCAAAATGGTAATACCAGTTGCCTGGAGTTTTCTCCGGCAACCAACGAAATTCCATGGAATAATACTAGCAGCTGGAGAAAACTCCTGCTGCAGGTATTTTCCAAATACCTTCAATACCCCTTCCTCAATTTATCTGGCATTCGGAGACAACTACTGACTGCGAACAAAATCCAAAATCCAAAATCCATGCTTCGACCTGCTCGGCTCATCCAGGTGCTACAGCTCAGCAACCATCGTAAATTTCATTTACTCCCCCATCGCCCGCAGATCAAACTCCAACCGCATGGGAATAAGACTCGGCGAATTCTCCCTGAAATTTAACCTCACTTCAATGCCAAACAATTCCTGATCAACCCAATCCGTGACATCAGCAATACCCGGAAATAATCTCCACTCAGTAGAATTTCTAAACGGCGTCGGATCTAAATAAAAGAATTCAATCTTGTCATCCGGATTAAAAGGATCAAAAATGTATATGGAGATCTGATGAATAAACTCGAGATTGATATCACCAAACGTGCTGGATAAAATTGCATCCTTCGCTTCGATCGTTTTGACTTGATCGCGTGTCAGTCCAGAGTCATCGAGTCGTTGTTCAAATGAACTTGGAACCGGCCCCACAACAAAAAAATGTGTGTCGAATGTGTTGAGCCCGGGCTGGATCGTGAAATCAATAAAATGGGTCAATTCAAAAAGCTCTTCGCGTCTGTCCTTTTTGCAGGAAGTCATGATGGTGATTCCCAGCAGGATAATGATTGTATTTCGCAGACTTGATTTCATAGATTCATTTAACGATGTGCCACGGAGTTTAGTTGTACCTCACTTTGCTCACTAGATGTACGACCAAGGACCATGGACGAATGACCATTTTCTCAAATGGCGTGTTCGACCAGGGACTTATTCGTGTACCCCATCGCTTCGCTTCACTACGCATCACCCCTGCGTTCCTACGCTAATCACACCATTGGTGTGTGTTTGCTTTGGAAACACCGGGGTATTTGAATAAAGCATTGTGAAGCGTTAGCAGTTTTTCCTTGGTCGTACACATCTAATGAGCGCCTCTAGTGAGGCCTTGGTCGTTGGTCGTACAAGTCTAGTGAACACATCTAGTGAACACATCTAGTGAAGCCTTGGTCATTGGTCTTTGGTCGTACACATCTAATGAGCGCCTCCAGTGAGGCCTTGGGCGTTGGTCTTTGGTCGTACAAGTCTAGTGAGCGCAATGTTGCGTATTCTAACTCGAAGCATTAGATTTACTTCCATGGGAGAACAGCAGGTATCGATAGTCAAAACACATGATCAAATGCAACAATTCGTCAAGTCACTACTTGATGATGTGAAGGCATTGGAGTATATGTTGGATCATGACTGGTTTGAAAAAGACATCGTCCGCATCGGCGCCGAACAGGAAATGGTCCTCGTGGATCAGAAAACATTGAAGCCGGCGTGCATCAATATGGAAGCTCTCACACACATGACCGAATGGCCGTGGGTGGAGACCGAGCTGGCAAAGTTTAATCTCGAAATCAACCTCGAACCGCGTGAATTTAAGGAAAGAGCACTGCGGGATATGGAAGATGAAACAGCAGACAAGCTCAGCAAAATAGAAGGTGTCGTCAATAAATTAGGTGCGACCATTGTACTCACCGGCATCCTTCCCACCCTACGGAAGTTTGATCTGGAGATGAATAATCTCACACCCAAGCAGCGATACTATGCGCTGATGGAAGCTATCAATCAACAATTGGTTGGCAGTACCTATGAGCTCAATTTGGTGGGAATAGATGAGTTATTGATCAAGCACGACTCTCCTCTTTTGGAGGCAGTCAATACAAGTTTCCAGGTGCATCTGCAGGTGGCGCCTCCGGATTTTGTCTATATGTACAACCTGGCTCAGGCGCTTTCTGCCCCGGTGATGGCATTAGCAGCTAACTCTCCGATTGTATTTGGACGACGCCTATGGCACGAATCGAGGATCGCTATGTTCCAGCAGGCACTCGATACACGCAGCACGCATGATCATATGAGGGAAAGAAGCCCGCGTGTCAACTTCGGCAGACAATGGCTCGATCAATCTATTCTTGAAATTTATCGCGAAGACATAGCCCGATTCAGAGTGCTGCTCAGTGGGGATGTCACTGAAAACGCCCTGCAATTGATCAGTGAAGGAAAAGTTCCAAAACTCAGGTCTTTGCTGGTTCATAATAGCACCATTTATCGCTGGAACCGGCCGTGCTATGGAATCAGTGATAATGGTAAGCCGCATTTAAGAATAGAGAACCGGGTATTGCCTTCAGGACCAACTGTACTTGATGAGGTCGCGAATGCAGCTCTCTGGCTTGGGGCGATGGTCCAGATGCACGACGATATAGGTGATATCCGCAACCGGATGAGCTTCGAGGATGTCTTTGATAATTTTAGTAAAGCGGCCAAATTCGGCATCGACTCCAAGTTCACCTGGATGAATGACCAAAAGATCTCTGTGGCCGAGCTTGCTTTAAATGAACTGATCCCGCGTGCTCGAAAAGGGCTTGAGATGCAGAAAATAAATCCGGACGACATCTCGCGGTATATGGATATTATCGAGGCGCGGGCAAGAGAGCATATGAATGGCGCCCGATGGATGCTAAGGTCTTATACAAAATTGAAAAAAGAAACAACCGAGGATGAGGCATTGACTGTATTGACGAATGCCATGTCGATCAATGCTAAACAGGGCTTGCCCGTTCATACCTGGAAGATGCCCGAGCTGACGGATTTAAAAGAATACAGGCCTTCGCATCTCAAGGTCAGTGAATTCATGAATACGGATCTCTTTACGGTCCAGAAAGATGACATTATAGAGCTGGTGGCCGAAATGATGGACTGGCGAAAAATCAGGTATACACCTGTAGAAGATAAGCAAGGCAAGCTTGTAGGCC
>JANMVA010000291.1:0-6723 GCA_031392195.1 Saprospiraceae bacterium
GGCATCGTGCTCGACCCATCCGGGCTGTGGATAGATCTGCTTGAATTCCCGTTGGGCAATGTTCACAATATTGCCCTTTTGATCAAAAAGTATGGAACGACTGCTGGTCGTTCCCTGATCCAATGAAAGAACAAATGATGACATAGATAACTTACTTTAACAAGTAAGGTAATCAATGTCATTTTTTGTATCACAAAAAATAACAAAAGCATCTTTTCTCTCTCACTATTCTTGTTACTTTTTTCCGGAAAAAGTAACCAAAAACCTTCACTAACTTTCTCACTATTCACGTTACTTTTTTCATTGCCAAAAAAGTAACCAAAAAGTCTAGTCCCTCAAAAAACTCGCCTAAGCTGTCTCGCATCTGTTTCACACCGGGTTTGCTTGTCTGCTTATCCGTTTTTCAAATCAATTTCTTTTCGGCAGATTACTGCCTATTGAGCCTTGTCTTTAATTGAAATTGTCATTCGAATGCTCAGACAGTTTTGAGGGACATATTTTTCTGCTCGAAATGAAATGACATTTTAGAGTGTTAGCGCTTAATAATTCAGAAAATTTTCTTACATGGAAAAAGGGTCCCCTTCAGGGGATTTAGGGGTATTTTAGGGAATATTTACTCACTGTGTGTGTTACTTTTTTCCGGAAAAAGTAACCAAAGCCTCGTCGCTCTAAAACTCGCTTTTACGTTAGTTCAATTTTTTAGCACCGGGTTTGCTTGCTCGCTTATTTGTTTTTCAAATCAATTTCTTTTCAGATATCATTGCCACTAGTAACATGTTTTGAAACTGAAATTGACGTTCAAGTGCTCGGACAGTTTAGAGTGACTGGATTCAACTACTTGAATTGAAAATTGAATTCCACAGCCTCCGCATATGAAAATCAAAGTTTTTGCGCAAACAAATGGATTTGTTTTTCACTTCGACCAGAATTGACCGCGGCCCAAAATTGTTTGACCTCTACTAACGCCGGCTTTTTTCTTTTCGGGGAAAAAAGCCGGGCAAGTGAATAACGAATAGGCGAGCAAGCAAACCCGGTGTCAAACTAAAGCTTAAATGCGCAGGGGAGTTTTTTGGGTCGCAAAGCCCCTTTGGTTGGTGAGCTGTAGCCCAAGGATGAGTACATGCAGGTCGAACCATGGTTACTTTTTGGGCTAGCAAAAAGTGACAAGATTTTGTGAAGAAATTTTTAAAAATTGAAAATGTATCACACTTTTAATTTTTGAAAAATATCAATACAGCGCCCAGCGCTGTCAAAACCATAATGATCAATCGGAATTGTTTCTGATTGATCACTTTCACGAGCTTCACGCCGGCAACAAGCCCAATCAACAATGCCGGTAGCAATACAAGATCAATCATGATCGAAGTTGTGTTGATCGTCTTCCAGGACCAGATATGAAACGGAAGTTTGAAAATGTTTGTGATAAAAAATAACCATGCAGCTGTGCCGATAAAAACTTCTTTCGGCACGCGGATGGCCAGGAAATACAATTCGGAAAATGGGCCGGCCAGGTTTCCGACCATGGTTGCAAATCCTGAAGCTGTTCCCATCGTCGCCGCAAATGCGCGGTTGTCCGGGATCCTGTATGTTTTCATTCGCTCCAATATCCACATCAATACAACACTGATGAGAATGAGAAGGGCCATCCCTTTCCTGAATTCATCTTCAGGCAAATCTTTGCCATACCACACCCCGATCAGTACACCAAACAACATCCAGGGTATAAGTCTCCGGAGATACCTCCAGTTTGCATGCTGGTTGTAATAAAGGACAGCGAAAATATCACCGGCGATCAGCAATGGCATCAGGATACCTGTCGAGGCCTTTCCACCAAACACAAATGCAATGATGGTCGTGATGATGGGACCCAATCCCTTGATACCTCCTTTAGCCACGCCCAACATGAAAGAACCCAGGAAGGCTAGCGCCCAGCCTGTCCAGTTGGTTTCCTGGAAAATATCGATCATCGGATCGAAGATAATAAGCATGGGGTATGGAGCATGCTCCATGCTTCCATTAGAAATAACTTCCATATAAAATGCGTTTATACTCTCCCACCCTGAATGCTAACTGCATTTATTTCCTCCATTTTGAACCAGAACCTCTTTTATTTGTCAACAACATGAATCATAACGAACCGATCGTTGTGGAAAAACCGGCTACACCCATGACCTTGCAGAAAAAGAAGGTTGTCAATGGTCTCAAGATCATGCTCATCATCTTCCTGGTGATGGGCATCTCCTTCCTTGCCATCATGCAATGGAAGAGTGATGTTATTGTAGAGAAGATCATGTCACAGGTGCAGGCCCAAATGGAAGATTCCCTCCGGTATGATGATATATCTCTTGAATGGGTTCGGTATTTTCCGTCAGCTGCATTGCGCATTGAAAATCTGCGGATGGGGGCTGATAAAACACCTTTTATTCAGGGCGGCAATATAGACGTGGTTGTAAAGCTGTTTCCGCTATTAAGTGAAAAGGTGATCATCAATCGTCTGAAAATATCCGACAGCCATATTTATATCACGCATCACAATGGACGTTGGACTTATGATCTGTTTAAAAAAACGGAAAAGAAAGCAGCAATTGATAAAGCCGATGTAAGTGATGGTGATTCTTCAAAATGGGAAACACTGGTCAGGCAGATCAATCTGGAGAATACGATCCTGCATTACAACGACCGGGAAGGAGTCTCCTTTTCGCTGGATGTCAATGATGGCAAGCTTGAAGGCGACATCAATGGGAAACTACTGGATGCCGATATCGAATTGAATGGTTCGCTGGATAGCATGGTCATGGACGACTATCGGCAATCGGACCCTTTTGCATTTGAACTCACCGGAAATTTTAAATACGATCGCGAGAAGAAGATGCAGGAATTGAAAAATTTCCGCGTGGTCAATAAAGGGATCGACTTAGAAGGGAATGGTTTTATTCGCAATGAGCCTAATCAGAAATGGTATGACCTGCACATTGCATGGAAAGATGGCGATCCACAGGTCATCAAATCATTGTTGCCTGTGCAAAAAATAAAAAACTGGACTGCGTATTCCTTCTCCGGGAACAGTGAAGGGCAAATCGAGGTCAATGGATATTCTTCCAAAGAGAAAAAGCCCCATATTAAATTATCAACTGAACTGAAGGATGGCTCCATCAAATTTCCCGGTGAAGGAGGGCATTTAAAATCCATGGTGCTGAATGTGGCCTATGACAATGGTCAGGGAAAAACAAAAACGAACTCCTACATGCGTGCGAATCTCCGCAACAGTTCGTTCCATGGAAATAAACTACAGGGTGATCTGCGGATGGAGAATCTTGACAAACCTGTTGTGGATGCTGAAGTGAAAGGGTCGTTGCCTGCGAGCCTGCTCAATTTTTTTACAGACTCATCAGTCTACAATTTTAAGGAAGGCATATTTGATATTGATCACTATAAGGTCACCGGGCTGGATGTCAAATCATTTTCAACAAAAACTTTTATCGCAAATAGCATTGCAAAGCTCCAAACTGAGGATGTAAAGTTTAGCTATAACAAGGATGAGATTGAGATCATCGGTGGAAACATCGATCTCGATGAAGCTGGAAAAATGAAAGTGGATCTAGAAGAACTGATCTGGAATAAAGCGAAAGGAGAAGATGTTGATGGCGAATTAATCTTCGCAGGAGACAATGTAGATTTTCAATTGAAGGGAAAGCATAGCCAGGGCGATGTGGACGCAAAGGGAGTGGTAACAGGTTTGGGTAAAAACCCTGTTCTGACTGCTGAATGGAAGGTGAAGGGCATTGAGATGCACGATTTGCTTGCTGCTTTTTCCAATTTTGATCAGACATTTATCACCAGTGAAAATCTGAAAGGAAAAGCAGATGTGTGGTCGGTCACTACACTACCTTATGATGTGGATGGAAATATCCGCATGAATGATGTTGTCGTCAGGGCTGCGATCGACATCAAAGATGGCCAGTTGCAGGACATGAAGATCCTTGAAGATTTCAGCAAGTATGTTCACCTCGATGATCTGCGTGACATTCGTTTCAATCAATTCAGGAACTACCTTAAGATTGAGCAGGGAAAAGTTTTTATGCCTGTGGTCTTTATTCAATCCAGTGCACTCAATCTCAGCATCAATGGTGTCCACAGTTTCAACCAGGAGATCCTGTACAACATGAAGATGAATGCCGGCCAGGCAGCAGCCAATAAACTAAAGAAGGTCGATGTCGTCAAGCGATTCAAGCAGGCACGCAAAAGTGGTTGGATTAATCTATATTATGTATTGTCAGGTACTACATCCGATGTGAAATACGAGCAGGACCAAAAACAAGTGATTACAGCTTTCGAACAATCAAGTCAAATGAAGGAAGCACTGCGGAATTATCTCGTGGATCGATTTGGACATGACGTGTATTGGCTCGAGCCGAATGAGTGGGAGGACATACCGGAATACAAGTGATTGGTTGTTGGTTGTTAGAAAGTAGACTGGTTTGTGGTGATTGGTCATAGGGTTAATTAAAAGCCCAAGAGCTTTAATAAAAGGCCTGAAAGGCTGTCAGCATTCAACCGCGGGTGAAGCCCGTGGTTAATGACTAAAATAGAATCTCAAATTTTCCTGAAGGCACTGAAGGGCGAAACCTACATTCATCAGAATCAAAGCTCTTCCCTAAGTCATCGCGATTCCAGATAATTCATAATCGAAAAATTATTCCAACACTACCATCTTCCCTGATAAGACTTTCTGTTCTGATTTATTTGAATACATCATCAAACCACGTGCTTCAAAGTTCTTCGACTCAAGAACAGTCTGTTTAATGGTATTCTTTAAAACAAAAAAATAATAGCGTTTTCCACGCTAATGGTATACCCCCATTAAGTCAGTACTTAATATGATTTATTCACATAATACAATGTAAATGCATGAATTATGTAATAAGCTGAGTTAATAGGCCTATCATTGGATCAGATGCATTAATTAATTAGCGCATAAAAATTATCTCACGATCATTATACTTAAAACCATGTTTTTAAAAACTATAGTAACGCCAATCTTAGCCACGCTATTGGTTGCATTTTTTGGAGGATGCACAAATTCTCTGGATAACGATATATTTTCTGAGATGACTTCCGCAAAATTACCAATTGAACAACGTTCACAGCTTAGACAAGTGGACCTTGGCGTAGCGGGTAATTTTGCGATCCTGTCAAAATCCGGTATTACAAATGTGTATAAATCTACGATTACCGGGAATGTTGGATCAAGTCCAATCACCGGCGCAGCTATCCTGGTAAGGTGTGCAGAAGTAGTAGGAACTACATACTCCGTTGATGCTGCGGGTCCGCTTCCATGTACGGTAACGAATGCGAGTATGTTAACCACAGCTGTTGGTGACATGCAAACCGCGTACACTGATGCTGCTGGACGATCTAATCCTGATTTCCTGAATTTAGGCGCAGGAAATATAGGTGGCAGGACGCTTACACCCGGTCTATACAAATGGACAAGTGCTGTGATCATTCCAACTGATGTTACTATTTCGGGTGGCCCTGATGATGTTTGGATATTCCAGGTAGCCGGGACCCTCATCATGAGTTCCGCAGTAAGAATTACGTTAGAGGGTGGTGCAAAAGCTGAGAATATTTTCTGGCAGACAGCGGGCGCAGTTACTTTCGGAACGACCAGTCATTTTGAAGGAATTATTCTAGGGCAGACGGGTATTAATCTGCAGACAGGTGCATCCTTAAATGGCAGGATGTTGGCCCAGACAGCGGTAACTCTTCAAATGAATACAGTCACACAACCATAATATAAAAGCAATTCTATCACTTAAAAGAGGCACGTTTTGCAGGCATCCTCTTTTAATCATTTTAGTCCTCTGTATTAAAAGTGATGGTAGGGCTCGATATCATGAGCCCCATCATCACTTTTTCTTTTTAGTTCTACATCAATTTTTAATCCTATTTATTAAGGCCTGAAAGGCCGTCAGCATTCAACCACGGGTGTAGCCCGTGGTTATTGAATGAAATAAATATCCATCATTTCCCTGAAGGCACTGAAGGGCGAAACCTACATTCATCAGTATCAAAACTCTTCCCTAAGCCATCGCGATTCCAGATATTCCACAATCGAAAAATTATTCTAACACCATAATCAACCCTTCAACAACTTAAAAGCATGCCTCCACTGACCACTCCTCATTCCCGGTATGCACCAGAGAATACACAAAGGCTCAATCGCCCTGGCTCCTTCCGCCATCCCCATATCCTCTGTTTCCCATCCAATCTTGTCAAGTAATTCACGTGTCACCTGTTTGGCATTGTCATCATTGCCGCAGATGAACATGCTGGGTTTCTGACCGCCAAAATCAGGATCGATCATCAGTGCATTGCCCACACATGAAAAACATTTTACAAAATGAGCATCCGGTACAAGTTTTTGTAATCGTTCCATCAGACTTTCATCCAGTGAGGTAAAGAATTGAAGAACACCATTGACCGGTGGCTTATCTGCAATGGGATTAGTTGCATCCAGGATGATTTTAGATTTCAATCTGTCCAGACCCGTTAGCCGCAATGCTTCTTCTGCAGCAGATCCTTTGACCGCTAGAATAATGACATCTGAAAAATCAGCTACTTCCGAAAATGTACCAATCGATGCCATCCCATTTGTTGATGTACTGATCGCCGCATGTTTCTCCTGGTCATTCGTCCCAACCATCACCTGGTAACCATGTT
>JANMVA010000444.1:0-5965 GCA_031392195.1 Saprospiraceae bacterium
ACGCAAGATCTTGCGTCTCTACGATAAGTGATTGTCGGCAGATTCCATTGTCAATGACTACTTTCTGTTGGATTTGGTTGGTTATGCAGTCAGATGTTCCAAAACGTCTGCGATCCCGCGGTCATTGCTCAACCTGGGGACCTTATTTTGTCCGCCGAGCTTGCCGATTGATTGCATGTATTTCTTAAAAGAACCGGCAGGAATGCTTCTGACTTTCAGCGGCTGGAGGATTTTGCCAATGATCAAATCTTCGTAATAAAGATTTTGCCGGACCATGGCTTCATTGAGATCCCTTGAAAAGGCATGCATATCCGTAGGCTCTTTACCGAATTCAATCCACCATTCGTGAAATGGTTTTTCTCCATCAGGTGGATTTACATGTGGAGCTACTGTAAATTCATTGATCAGGCATGTATGGTTTTTGACGGTTTGCATTAATGCTTCTTCAACTTCTTTGGCGATTACATGCTCTCCGAATGCAGAGATGAAATGTTTGATCCGTCCTGTCACTTTTATGCGCGGAGGATTCACAGTTATAAATTCGACCGTATCACCAATGTTGTATCGCCACAAACCCGCATTAGTTGTAATGATCAATGCATAGTCAACTCCCGTTTCAACTTCTTCTAATGTAAGGCTGACCGGATTAGTTGATTTAATATCTGAGGTTGGTATGAATTCATAATAAATTCCTTTGTTGCATTGCAATAACAATCCCTGTGAAGTATCATTCAAATCCTGGTAGGCAATAAATCCTTCCGAAGCAGGATAGGTTTCCATGCTATGAAGTGGACCGCCCACTAATTTTTCAAGTTGCGATCTGTATGGTTCAAAGTTGACTCCACCATACACATAGAGCTGAAGGTTTGGAAATACTTCTTTGATGGTTTTCTTTCCGGAAATTTCCAAAACTCGTTCGTAATACATCTGTACCCACGGTGGTATACCACTGACGATCCGCAAGTCACTGTCAATCGTTTCACGTGCGATGCGATCCACTTTTGTTTCCCAGTCTTCGATTGTATTTGTTTCGTATGAGGGCAGTTGATTATTGCGGAGCCAGGAAGGGATCCAGTGATTGATAATGCCGGATAAGCGGCCAGTTGGGATGCCACCTTTTTCTTCCAATACAGGAGAACCGGACAGAAAAATAAAATTCCCATCAAACAGGTGTTTGAGTTTGAACCGCGCGGTGATGTTGAACAACGCATCGCGTGCATTGCCGGTATGATTGGGAATGCTGTCGCGAGTGATGGGGATGTATTTAACTCCGCTGGTGGTGCCTGATGTTTTTGCTAAGTAAAGAGGTTTGCCCGGCCAGAGGATATCATTTTCACCGTTTATTATTTTATCGATGTAGGGACGGAAGTCTTCGTATTCCCTTATGGGTATTTGGGTAGAAAAAGCTTTTGGGTTTTTTATTTTTTCAAAACCATTTTCTTTTCCAAAGAGGGTCGAGGAGCCTTTTTGAATCAGGGATTCAAAAAGGTCTTTTTGATTTTTTAAGGAAAGATTTGATTCTTTTTCAATACGCTTTTGCGTGAGTTTGGCTATAGCGTATATAATCTTTGATTTTATACTCATTGTTCGTTGTTACTTTTTTTCGGAAAAAAGTAACCAAAAACCTCGTCACTCTAAAAACCTCCCTTTGCGATCAGAGCATTCATCGGGCTTCCTGGCAGGCTTGCGCGCTAGTTCGTTTTTCATCATCAATATTTTCGCTCTTACGGACGCGAAAATATAGTTTCCCGAGCGGTCGAACAGTTTAGAGTGACATATTCCATTACCCGAAATGTAATATAAGAATTCATTTGTCTGCGCAGATGTAAATGAACATTCTATAACTCAAAGTTTGCTATTGATCCTTAATGATAACATTTAGATAGTGTATGGATTTAAGCTTACCCCGAAGGGGTGAAATATAAATAGCCCCGGGTGCAAACCCGGGGTAGGCATCG
Source organism: Saprospiraceae bacterium (assembly GCA_031392195.1). Lineage (GTDB taxonomy): Bacteria > Bacteroidota > Bacteroidia > Chitinophagales > Saprospiraceae > Opimibacter. The sequence goes on from JANMVA010000444.1 coordinate 1,959, forward strand.
CAAAAGATTTTTAAAAGATCGATGGACACGGTCCATCGCAAATCCGCGTTAGCGATTTTTTCCTTTCCGTACTTAACCTAATCTAACCTTAAGTCCTCCACATACACACCCGGATGCGCATCCTTGTTAAATGTAAAAAGTTTTGCAGCATCCCATGTGGCGGGAGTGGTCACAGAATTGATCGACATCTCTTGTCGTGAGCCATCTGAAGAGAGGGCATTGATATAACTCAGTTTGTCATTGGTGATGCCGATGACAAATTTTGAATATTCATCAAAGCGGCCTTTGAGTGGTTTTGCTTCGATGATCGAAATTCCATTTTTGGAGCTTTGGAGTGTAAAGACAAGATCTGGTGATGTGTGCAAGCTCAGGAAGTCATTAGGGCTGACCCAGTCCTTGCCATTGGATTCATTGTAGATATTTACTTCGTTCGGTCCTTTAAGATATACCCAACGGGTGGTACCGTTGGAGATGATATTATAATCTTTCAGTTCGACACGGTAGCCGGAGCCACCCTGGTAGAGAACGCCCTCATTCGTGACAGGTACTTGTCCAGGTATGGAAGTTCTGACACGAAAGTCAACCTTAACATTATTCGTACCCGAGAAGCCTTTGCTAGCTTTAGTCAATAATGCCAAAGCTTCAGGATCAGAGTCTTTGGCCGTCAGGTATTGAGAGTATCCTGCAGTTGTGAGACCCAGGATAAAGAGACCTATAACGAATAATCCTTTCATAATCTGTTGTTTGTGTCTACAGGAGAAACGCAAAATTAGGAAGAATGTAACAGGGGTGACTGTTAATGAACTGTCATAAATGAATGACGAATTATGAATTAAGTCCGGTTTGTTATCCAGGGAGTAAGGGGAAGACTTCGAAGTAGCAAAGAACAGCTTTGCTGACACTCCAACGTAGGTTAACCTACGCTGAACGGCAGCTAAAACACAGATTAACTTGCGATTAACTATAAATAGGTTAACCTATGTTTAACCACGTCCTTGGAGTAAAGCCAATTTTACGACCGAATTTTCCTTTACTTTTGGCCTGTCTCCTTTGGAGGCGTTTTATATTTTCAATAAACTAATACACAATGAGATTTTTTCAAGTTAAAAACATAATCCTCTGCCTTCTGCTCCTTGCACCTGTTCTTACTTTTGCCGGAGAAATCTTCGGAACGCTAAAGAAAGATGGTAAGCCTGTGGTCAAGCAGGAAGTGAAGATCATACAGAATGGCGCGGTGATAGCCACTGCTACGACTGACGATAAAGGTTATTTCACTGCCACGGTCAAGCAGATCGGCAAGATGACAATCAACCTGCCCGGTTATGAGGGTGCTGCTTTTGAGGTGTTCTCAACCAATAATTCCACGGGCTATACCTTATCACTGGTCAAAGCAGGGGAGAAATGGGAGCTCAGGAAACTGTAAAACCAGAACCCGGACAAAAGAAAGACGGGTGGGATAAGGCCGGTATTATTCTCAGTCCGCTGGCCGGATTGATGACTGCATTGACAATTGCTGCCGTCAGTTATATCGCTTCTGATTATCTCAACCGCAACCAGGAAAATGAAGCTAAGACGCGGCTCTACACTGAACTGATGAGTCGCCGTGAGGAATCCGAGAGCGCCCTGCGCAAGGATATGTTTACCTCTATCATTAATTCTATTTTGGGTGCGACATCAACGCTCGATGAGAAAATTCTTCAGCTAGAGTTATTGGCATACAACTTTCATGAGTCACTGAACCTGACACCACTCTTTACGTATCTCGATCGTAAAAACAAGAAAGAGACAACAGACCCTTCTCTTCGGGTGGGGTTTCGGGACAGGTTATACAATATGTCCCGCGAAGTCACGAATAAGCAGGTGTCGAGTCTTGAGGGTGTAGCTTCGACGGAGAAGTTTAATTATTGTTATGACACGATCAATTGTGCAGGGATGGAAACTACATTCAGTTGCACTTTTTTGGATAGTATTTGTACCGAAAAGGAATGTGATTCGATCCAACATATCGTCAGGCTGACCATTCTCAAGATGGATACTTTGTACAGGAGTGTCGACGTCAGGCTGAATGTTTGCACCCGTGTAGGCGACAGTGAGGACAAGTGCGTCAATCCGGCATTCACTATTGATTTCTTTGAATTCCCGATGATCGACAATACCCGGCTCATCAATGATAAGCGTTGTGCGGTGGTCATGCGAGATTTCGATACGATCAATAAATTTATCGAGATCGATATTATCTTTTTCCCTGGTACACATTCCAGTTTGAAAGAAAGACCTTACTACGATGATATCGTAGCAAAGCTTCTTCCAAACTAGGTTTTGTCACTTTTTGCTGGCCCAAAAAGTAACCAAAAAGGGCCTTTGCGACCCAAAAAACTTCCTCTGGCTTTCGAGCAATAGTTTTATACCGGGTGTGCTTACTCGCCTTTTCGTTTTTCACCCGCCCGTCTTTTTTCCCCCCGAAAAGAAAAAAAGCCGGCTGTCGGAATGGTCGAACAATTTTGGGCCGCGGTTTAATTAATTCGAAATGGAAATTAAATATCAACAGCTTGCGCATTCATTTTACAGTTTATGAGCGGGATTATAAGTGTTGTTATTTTTTATTTCGATTAGTAATTCCAGTCGCTCTAAACTGTTCGAGGGAACCTATGTCAATTTCAATCGTAAACAAGTCTCCTTAGGCAAATTTCTTCTGTAAAGAAATTGCCATGAAAAACGAACAAGCGCGAAAGCCAACCCGATGTCAAACAATGGCATAAGTGATCAAGCGAGTTTTTTGAAGGACTAGACTTTTTGGTTACTTTTTTGGCGATGAAAAAAGTAACGTGCTTAGTGAGAATGCTCAGGGTTTAGACATATGCCCAAAGCAAAATTTTCTATATTTGAACGCCCCCAAAGGGCGGTTCTTAATAAAAACCAACTATGAAACGGAAGGAATTTCTACGATTAGGTGCGATCGCATCAGCCCTGGGCCCCTTGAGCACCACTTTCTCCAATGGAACAAACGGAATGAATCTCGTTTCATTCCTGCAGAATAATGCACAGGATCTGGCTACCGTCAGCAAGTCTGTTCAGGATCACTTTAGCATGCTGCTCCAATGGATGGATGAGACAGGATGGGCTAAGTATCTGAAAGATACCCTGGGTGTAAACCTTGGCCTTAACGGTGATGCATTGAAAGCAGAACTGGTAAAGGATCTCGATTCAGCACGATTGAAGAAGCTGATGGATACACCGGAATCAGGCTTTGATGATTTTGCGGGGATGAACCTGGTGAAGCCCGGGTTTCCGGCATACAGCTTATTGTATCATGCTCTGGCAAGTCCCAGAGTGAGGCCGGCAGGAGTTCAATCCTATCCTCAGCTGCACCAACTCGATGCACTTGAAAATTATATTTATTCGCTTGCCGAATGGGAACACCTCAAGACTATTTATGAAGTCAGAACAAACACTGATCTGGTCCTGGCCGTTTTTGCTTATGAATACAGGCCTGCATTTAAAACACCTCATCATGAGCATGCTGACATGGTTTTCTCCAGGACAGGCGTTGCACGAGTGGGACAGCATGATTACAATTTTGACCGCATCAACAGGTGTTTTACCAATCAACCCAAAGATGGAACACCTGTTGAGCATTCAGCAGTAGTGCCTGCCCGTTATGGTTTGTTCCTGGCGAAACGCGTTAGCTCAGATCAGGTCAAGCTGATGACCACAGGTATATATAAGCCCGGGGATAAATTTGATGACAAGGAAGATAACAAGCGGACTTTTCTGCAGCCGATCAGGAAGGTATTCCAGCATGATACTTTGTTTGGTGAGGCCAAACTCAATTTCAGCGAATCACACAGGAGTGAAAAACTCGCAAAGCTTGTCGAACATACGGAACTGAAGTTTTACAATAATCTAAAACCTACCGTTCGCAACTCTCAGCACCTCATCGTACAGGATCCGAAAGCCACGAATATAAATTCAAGTTTCCTAGTGGTATCAAAGCCGGAGCCACTCAT
>JANMVA010000351.1:0-2729 GCA_031392195.1 Saprospiraceae bacterium
GCAAAGGAACCGTCGCCCGGCTTGCAACCGTAAAGCTCCAGCGCGCTCGCCAGTTCGCCGCTCACGTCGATGAGTTCCGGCACGCTGGCCTGCATCTGATACGCCATCTCGTACTGCGCGATGCGCGTGGCGATCTCGGGATCGTCGGTGAGTTCGTATGTCAGATTGAAGTCCCTGATCTCAACCCCATCCAATAATATTTTGCCTTCGGTCGGATCGTACATCCGCAGGATCAGATCGGCAATGGTCGATTTACCCGCCGCAGTCCGGCCGATAATGGCAACTTTTTCTCCCGGCCGTATAGTAAAGCTCACATCTTCCAGAGCTTTGATGCCTGTATCGGGATACGTAAAGGAGACATGATCAAAAACTAACTCACCTTCGACTTCACCTTTATAATCACCATCATTTAATATCACCGGAGCTGTGTGTAAAAATTCATTGATCCTGCCTTGCGACACATTGGCCTGTTGTACGATCGAGGCTATCCATCCGATAGCTGTGACAGGCCATGTCAGCATGTTAATGTAGATTACAAATTCAGCGATATTTCCGGTGGTGATCGTTCCCTCAAATACCTGGAGACCACCGACATAAATGACGAGAATAGTGCTGAGACCGATCAGGACCATCATGAGCGGAATAAACATGGCTTCGATGAGTGCCATCGACATGTTTTTAGTTTTGTAGTCCTCGCTTTCACGGGCGAAATGTTTTCCGAAAGCTTTTTCCTGTGTATAGGATTTGACTACCCGTATGCCCGAGAATACTTCCTGAGCGATACCTGTTAGTTGACTTAGCTTTGCCTGAATGGCCTGGCTTCGTTTTTCAATAAACTGGCTTACGTAATAAATGGACAATGAGAGTATAGGTAAGGGTAAAAGCGAATATAAAGTCAATCGTAAATCCACCTTCAGCATGGCGTATATCACCATGATGAATAACGTGACAAGGTTGATGCCATAGAGTAATGCCGGACCAAGGTACATTCTCACCTTACCAACATCTTCCGTGATGCGGGCCATCATGTCACCGGTATTGTTTTTCCGGTAAAAGCTTTTATCCAGCGCCTGGTAGTGATCGTAAATTTCTTTGCGCATGTCATACTCCACGAGCCTTGACATGACAATGATCGTCTGGCGCATGAAATACATGAAAACACCCATGATGATGGCGAGCAGAAATACCAGTCCACCAAATTTTAATAAAGCATGATTGAGCGTTTTAGAGATGGCGGCTTTGCCTGCCTCGTCAGCAGTTCTGTATTCACCTAATTGCAACAACACGTAATCAAGAGCTTCGCGCACCACCTGTGGCTGCCAGGCGCGGAAATAGTTTCCTGCTGCGACGAACAGTATCCCAAGGATCAGGTGATACTTGTACTTGTAAAAGTATTTGTAAAGGACTTTAAGATGTTGCAAACAATGACCGGTTTGGGGGGTGTAAGATAGGGGAACGCCCTGAAACAGTTAGTTATTCTCCTTCCTTCAGCGATTGCTGATACACCCTTAACTTTCTCCATTCACTTTTCGCTGCCATGCATGCTTGCCTTGGCCAATGTGCAGGATCTAAAGATTTATAAACACCTCCGGCTTCAATCAGGAGGCTCTGTAAAACATCGACAGGTGTATTGCTCAATTGCTCCCATGTCTCTATTCCACGTGATTCAAGCAAAGAAGCAATGCGGGGACCGATACCAGAAATAATGGTCAGATCATTTTCAATTACCGGTTTGCCGAGCAACTGACTGACGTGCTCATAATTAGCGCGTGTAGGTGGAGAAACGGGAACAGTTGCATTCTCTTTGATTGGCTCCTGCTCTTTCGGTTTGAACAGTTCTTGTTTGATGATATCTATCCGGGCTTCGTACTGATCAGTCTTTGCTGTTAATTCACCAATCGTTTCTTTGAGTTGCCTGATTTGCTTTTCGTAATCGGCCTGTTTCTGCTGAAGATCGAAGAAAGCTTTAGATTGATAACCGTATTTCGATTTTTCATTTTCGATCTCGGATTGCAGCTGATCATTGATGAGTGCGAGATCAATCAGCTTCTCCTTCAGTTGGATGGCCTGGTCTCTCTCGAGGTCCAGACTCTTACCCAATTTGATGAATTTCTTTTGAAACTCACCCCAATGCAGGTATCCAAGGAGTAGTCCCAGGAGTATGGAGCCAATCACGATAGCTCCCACTTCGGCGATCACATGGAGTGAGTGGTTGTCCAATATGTTGAGCATCCACATTATATCCCGGTTTTTCCTTTACTCATAATAGATCATGACACACCTGTTGCGTATAGGGAGAGATTCACTTCGCTGGCCGGTAGAAAGGATCAGGCGCTCTTCATTCCAGCCTTTACTCAATAGATAATTCTTAATGACGATGGCTCGTTCGGAGGCCATCTCTGATGATTCAGCAATTCCTGTACCATCTGCAATTCCGACAAGGTAGGTAGTGGCCATTTTAGCATCTCCATGGGCCAGGATCCATTTATTCAGTTCCTGATACAAGACATGGGGTACGACAAGCGAATCCCTTATTGGAAAGCAAATTTCGGCTGTATCACCTATGGTTTGTACTAGTGAACTGACAGGAATTTCCTCGTAATCCAATGCTTCAAACGAGTGTGATTTCAGATCAGCATATATTTCCTTAGGTTGGTATTCAGTGAGGAAGCTGTCCTGATGGATGGAAAGGTAGTTTGTGAGATGTTGGAGTCGTTTTCTGGCTAGTT
>JANMVA010000374.1:0-5924 GCA_031392195.1 Saprospiraceae bacterium
GGAGAAGCTCGCGGGCCGCACGCTCGATCAGCGCACCGACATCCGCGGCAATGTCGCGGTGAGCTTTAATATCTCCGCAAAGTTCAATGCAATCTAATTTCGGTGAAGTAGTTGACCACCCTGTTGCCGAAATCATTACCCGCAACTGGGGCGGCTTAATTGGACTGATCGGAGTGATGCTGATCTATGGTGCATTCGTTCCCGCAGTCAGAAAATACTCATTAGTCATTGCAGGAATCAGCAAGGTCATTTTTATCCTGCTTATTCTCTCACTTGGAAAAGCATATATGGGTTTTGGTGTTGGGACTGCAGTGATCGCAGATTCGGTGATGATTGTTCTATTTGTTATTTACCTTCTATTAGCCAGACCTCCCAGGACAGATTGATTTACTGTTCTTATGAATTGAAAATGTACATTCTAATTACAGTCAATTAGAGGACGGTATCACTTAATGAACGGTCAAAATCACCTTTGCAATTTCAGTTCCATTCTTCGTTCTCACATGTGCATAATATGCTCCGGCTGCCCATGAGCTTGTATTTATGTCAATTAAATTGTTTACAATGTTTTCGCGAAACACAACTTGACCGGCATTATTCAGAATACTGATTTGCACAATTTGATTTTTTGGATCCGGGACAAAAATATTTAATCGGTCATGTACAGGATTTGGATAAACAGAAAGATGAAAAGGATCAGTATCGTTACGAATTGCTGTAGATAACCCAGTTTCATAACGGGCAACTACCATTGAGAAACGATTGATAAAAAAGCTCTCTCCCGAAGCGACTAATTTGCCATCTCCCTGTAATGTCATAGCCTCAATCCCATCATTCTGACCTATGACTGTGAGAACGATCCCATTTTCACCAAAACTATCATCGAAGTTTCCATCCTCCACAAACCTGGCAATGGCAAACATATTGGAGTTTCCGGTCAGCGTGCTTCCACCGGCCAAAATTTTTCCATCCGGCTGCACGACGAGGGCATTGATCTGACTGTCTTCAGCACCAAAAGAATGACTAGCCATGCCATCTTCACTAAAAGAATGATCAAGTGTTCCGTCAGTGAGATAGCGGGCAAGGGTAAATACATTATTGGAAGGTGCAGTACCCTGATAACCACCCACAAGTATTCTCTTTTCCAGGTCAATGGCTATGGCATTAATGGTATGATTCACCTGCGGAGTCGGAGTCGTCAACATTCCATCTTCACTCCAGGTTTCATCCAATGAACCATCGGGAAGATATCGTGCAATGCCAATCTCCCATCGAAACTCAGCTTCATTGAACACCTGGCCAGCAACAACTAATTTTCCGTCGTGCTGAATCGTCATTGCAAATGCAACCGCAGTTCCAATTCCAAAATTTGTCGTTGCTATCCCATCATGATGAAAAGTACTATCCGGTTGGCCCTCCTCTGTATATCGAGTGATAACAAATTCATTCGTAGCGGTTTGGGGGTTGAGCACATAGCCTGCTGCAACTATTTTATTATCACTCTGCACTGCGACAGATCTGCAAAATGCTGTTGCACCTAGTGAGGTTGTCACCAACCCACCTCCGAAATCCGTATCTAATGATCCATCATGAAGATAGCGTGCCACTCCAAAGTCAAACCCATTGCCATTGTCAATATATCCACCAACAACGATCCTGTTCAAATGATCGAGTTCCACAGATTGGGCTATATCCGTTGACGAGTCAAAATCTGTAAATACGATTCCCTCATCACCAAAAGTTTCATCAAGGTCTCCTTCAGGAGTCATTCGGACGATGACGAAATCATTATCGTTTCCATTACCGGCTATTCCGGCGACAATGGCTTTATCATCATTCTGCATGACCATCGAAACAGCTAGGGCATTTGCAGTTCCTAACTGAAGAACTTTTAACCCCTGATCACTGTAGGTGGGGTCTAATGCCCCGGGCATTTGTGAACTTGCATTGAGAGATGAAAGCACCACAAAAATGGTTAATATGATTAGCCTGGAATACATATGGAAGTGGTTTGGATCAGGGCAGCAAATATAGAATATGGGGCAACAGATACAAGGTCATGACTCACCAGATTGTAATTATCATAGATGAACTGTTACAATTGAATGGTCAACCGTGTATCTGATTAAGGAATCACTGGATAGTAACTACCGCTTTTCCAATTGGTTCGTTGTGCTTACCTGTCACATGAACATAATAAATTCCTGCCGGCCAATCAGCGGTTTTGATATGCATCTGATCGACATCCATTTTAGTATGGTGATAGGATTGGCCCGATGCATTAAAAACCTGGACAATTGCATCTTGATAATTCCCCTTTTCCAGCAGTACACTAAAGGAGGTACTGGCCGGATTAGGCGTAACTCTCACCTGGTTATCATGCATGGGATCTGAGATGGCGGTGACGGGATTTTCTCTGGACCATAATAAAATCCATGCTGCGCGCCCGCCGATACTTTTCATATCTCCCTGCCAACCTGAAAATCCTCCGTTCTCATCAATCGTGATCTTACCCATGGATTGATTGGTCAATAGCTCAGTAACAAAATATTCGCCCTGATCTAAAGATGAAAGCACAAGCGACAGGAAGGGGTCAACAGGAGTTGTCGTTGTGTTTGTGACAATAATGACTGCAGCGGTATCAAGCAGACGGGCAAAGCTGAAGACCCAATTTGAATTATCTTCCACCGTCAGCGTATGTCCCTGTCTTAATGCCACCTGATTATTCCGGATCCCGATCAGTTTCCTGTAGTGATTGAGCAATGAGTTTGGATCGGCATTCATGTCATCTACATTGTAGGTGTGAAAATTTCCACCTAATGCATTCCATGGCGTCACACTGGAAAAGCCGCCATGCGTTAGATCAGCCCATTGCATCGGCCGTCGGATATTGAGGTGGTCCCCAGTGCCGATCATCCCCACTTCTTCACCATAATATAGAAATGGGATCCCTGGCAAAGTCAAATAGAGTGATGCAGCCAGTTTCATTTTATCCACATTGCTACCGAGCGAACTGAACACTCTGTCGATATCGTGATTGGTCAGAAAAGTGCCGTATTGCAAAAGTGGATAAGCATCGAGTACTTTATCAAGTTGTTCCTCTAAGTTAGCGGGATCACTGTTATTGACTGCATTAAGGATAGCACCAGCAAGGCCAAATTCGAAACAGGCATCGAGTCTGTCTTCCTGGACATATGGAATAATGGTTTCTGTGCTCGACCAAACTTCTCCTATGGTAAATGCATCAGGGTTGTTGGCATTGTATACGTCATTGAATTCTTCCAGGAGCTCAAATGTCTCCGGTGTATTCTCCACAACATTTCCATCCTCGACCAAATACTTGATGGCATCCAGGCGATAACCATCCACATTTTTATCCAGCCAAAAATCAACAACTTTAAACATCTCTTCTTTTACCGGCAGATGACGATAGTTGAGATCAGGCATACCACTCCAAAACAAGCCATAGTAATAATCGCCATTTGCCGAATGCCATAAGTCCTGTCCCCATGGACCTATAGTGCCAGGATCTGTATCCGACCAAATAAACCAATCCCTGTAACCGCCAGTGTTAATGATTGATTGTGTAAACCATGCACTCCCGCTCGATGCATGATTCATCACAAGGTCAATGATGACTTTGATACCACGTTGGTGAGCGGCGTCGAGAAAATTTTCAAAGTCCTGCATTGTACCATAATCCGGTTCGGTCAAAAAATAATTGTCGACATCATATCCATGATAGCTGGGAGACTTCATCATCGGCATCAACCAAATGCCTGTGATGCCAAGATCACCATGTGTGTCAGGATTACCATCGTTCAGATAATCCAGTTTTTCAGTCAGACCATTAAAATCACCAATTCCATTTCCATCGCTGTCATAAAAACTGCGCACAAAGATTTCATAGAATACAGCATCGTTCCACCAATACGTGTCGTAATCAAACACGACTGAAGGATGACATTTATCGCATTGATTGAAGCAATAAGTATCGGGTTCATCATTCGCTGTCTGATAATTCAGAATCCTGTTTTGTGTTCCATTGCTTCCCAATACTGTACAGTTAACAGGAAGAACTTCTACTCCTTGTGCTGAATTTCCGTTGACGAACAAATACTGGTAATTACCAAAAGGGAGAGTTAATAAAACTTCATAGGTACCATCTTTATTCAGATCAGTCATGGGAATGGATGAGGGATCCCAGTTTTGCAAAAAGCCTGCAGCCTGTTGAAAATCACCCATCACATGGACACCGTCAGGAGAGACCGCTTGCCCGGTCATATTGATTGATAATCGAAGTGTGACAATACAACCATTGAACGGAACAGCCGGGAGGATGAGATCAAAATTTCCAACTGTGACTTCGCGATTATTATTGCTGCCAATCGAGCAAGCTGAGGGAGGACTTTCATCGCTGCCCCATGCATTCCCGTTGATGAATTTGTATTCGTATGTACCGGGTGGAAGGGAGACGGTGATTTCATAGATGCCGTCAGCATTAGCATCTGAAATGATTGTTGAACCCGGGTTCCAGTTGTCGCCGAGTCCTGCTGCTGATTGAAAGCTTCCTGCGATGTGGACACCGTTGGGAGAAACGGTTTCGGCGTTCATATCTACGCGGAAGGTGACGTTGACATTTTGGGCTCCGCTGAATAAATAGAAAAAGAATGCGAGAAAGACTGTCAGGAATGGTTTCATAGACTTGGTTGTATGATGTAAAGATACAGGAAAGGGTCCTTCGTGGTCAAATCGCAGATTTGATGACACAAGAACGTAGGTCAACCTACGCTCAACGGATAGAGCATTATAGGCTTCGCCCATAATGCAAAAGAAAACTGGAATTTATTTCTTTGTAAATTGAATCATGAATAACATCTAATCAGGTAAGGGTCACTTATGCTTTTCAATTTATTCATCTTGCTCCACATCCTCTTTTTTGGGATCCTTCTATTATGGGGTTTATACATTATTATTCGCAATTACCTTAAAAAAGACCAGCCTGAATCCATGACATTGAAAGGATACACTGCTGCAGGGATATCAGCAGGAATATTTTTAATAGTCTTCCTTTACCATGTAAGCTTTGAAGCTTTTGCTTTCAAACCCACAGCAGAAGAAATGGTTGGCAAATACCAGATTGCCAGAGTTACAGGACTACCAATTAAGAAATCTGAATACCAGAACTATAATCTTGAACTAAAAAGTGATCGCAGGTTCTTCCTGGATAAGACCCCTTATATTGAAGTTTGCGAGTCAGGATTATATGAAGTGGATTATCAATTTGAAAACAATGAGATATCCTGGCAATGTGGCAATGGATTTTCCATGACTCACATTAGCCGCGGATTTTTCGGGTACCAAATTGAATTTATTGTTGACCCTGATATCAGGCAAAGTATCTTTTTTAGAAAGTCAGAATAGAAATAGCACACACAGATCCCTTATTAAAAATTCCATAAACCTTTCCCTCAATTCTGTAACGCATTCATTCTCTATTCCCTGCAAATTTGCAAACTAACCAGGTTAGAGGACCTAACCTGTATTATTTGTTCACAATTAAAATCGTCATTAAAATGGAAAAGGATAAATCAATTGATGTGCTCAACTCGCTCATCACCATCAACAACGACCGTATTCAGGGATATGAAACAGCGATCGATGAAACAGACGAGCAGGAACTTAAAACTTCTTTCGCCAACTTCCTCGAAACCAGTCGGAAATGTAAAGAAGAGCTGCTCATAGAGGTAACCAAATTGGGTGGAACACCTGATGATGGAACCCGCATCGACGGCAAGATCTATCGCGCATGGATGGATTTCAAAGCGTTAATAACTGGAAAAGATCGTAAAGCCATCCTGCAGAGCCAGTCCACGTAAACCGACAGCGGTACGTTGCCATAGGCGCGCGGCTTGGCCAGCGGG
>JANMVA010000500.1:0-2238 GCA_031392195.1 Saprospiraceae bacterium
CACATGGCTGTGACTGATTTTAATGAATCAACGCAGAAGGAAATTATTCAGATGGTGGAAGAAGAAGGCATCACTTCATTCAAAACCTTTATGGCCTATAAAGGTGCATTGATGATCGATGATCGCCAAATGGTGGGGTTGATGCAGGAAGTGAAAAAATGTGGCGGCATGGTCACGGTGCATGCAACAAATGGCGACATGATCGATTTCCTGATAGCCAAACATCGCGCTGAAGGCAAGTTGTCACCACAGTATCATTATCTCTCCCAACCAGAAATAACCGAAGCTGAAGCTACTGGCAGATTTGCAGACATGGCGCATTATACGGGAGTGACTGCGTATGTGGTGCACATGACCTGCGAAGGTGCACTCAATCACATCCGGGATATTGAAAAGCGAAATCAGAAAGTATTTGCAGAGACATGCATCCAGTATTTAATTCTTGATGCATCATTATATGAAAAAGGCTTCGATGGAGCGAAGTGGGTCATGAGTCCTCCTTTACGCCAGAAGAAAGATCAGGATACTTTATGGGCAGGAATAAACCAGGGCACTGTGCAGGTTGTGGCCACCGATCATTGTCCTTTTATGTGGGAGCAAAAGAAAATGGGTGAAAAAGATTTTTCAAAAATACCCAACGGTCATCCCGCGATTGAGAACCGGATGGAATTATTGTTTTCCGAAGGCGTGCAGAAAGGAAAGATCAGCCTGAATAAATTTGTAGAAGTCAGTTCAACAAATGCCGCAAAGATATTCAGCATGTTTCCGCGCAAGGGATGCATTGCACCGGGCAGCGATGCAGATCTCGTCATCTTCGATCCGGATGAGGAACTTACAATTTCATCATCAACACATCACATGAATGTAGACTACAGTGCGTATGAAGGATGGAAGGTGAAGGGAAAATGTAAGACAACGATCCTGCGAGGCCAGGTAGCAGTTGATAATGGTAAGGTGAGAATTAATAAGGGCTATGGACAGTTTGTGAAAAGAAACAAAGTCACTGGGCTTATCTAGATTTTTGGAACACGGATTTAAAAGGATTGATTTGGATCATCCTTGCATTCCAGTGAGATTTGGATTATTTTAGGAGTGATTCACCAGTTATGGAAAAATTCGCAGGCAAGCATAGTGAGCTAACCGCTCTTATCCTCAAGGCTTTCTATAAAGTTTACAATACTCTTGGTCATGGATTTCTTGAAAAAGTTTATGAAAGAGCGATGATGATTGAGCTGAGGAAGATGGGCCTCAACTGTAAGTCTCAATCTCCAGTGCGTGTTTATTATGAAGAAGAAGAGGTTGGGCTATATAACTCTGATATTTTTATTGAGGAAGTAATTATAACTGAGATAAAAGCATCAACCACTCTATGTGAAGCTGATGAAGCTCAACTCACCAATTATTTGAAAGCAACGAATGTTGAAGTAGGAATTTTATTAAATTTTGGGAAAAAGCCTCAGTTCAAGCGCAAGGTTTTTTCAAATGAGTCTAAGAAAAACCTGCCCCCAATGATTGATGATCCGAATCAATCCTTTTAAATCCGCGTTCCTCAATTCTCGATAAGAAGTACTGCTGAGAATTTGGATTATCTTTTAGCCTGAAATAAGCGTTCTCCGATGCCACGTATCATTAAATCAGGTCTGATCCAAATGTCCCTGCCCCTAACAGAAGGCGAAGGTACTATCCGGGAAATTGTGGATGCAATGGTGCAGAAACATATTCCATATATCGAAGATGCCGGAAGACAAGGCGTTCAGATACTCTGCCTCCAGGAAATTTTCAACACGCCTTACTTCTGCCCCGGACAAGACAAACAGTGGTATGCAAGTGCGGAGACAGTCCCAGGTCCAACGGTGGAACTGATGCAGCAGTATGCGAAGAAGTACAACATGGTCATGATCGTGCCGGTCTATGAAAAAGAACAAGCAGGTGTACTTTATAATACCGCTGCTGTCATTGATGCGGATGGTACATATCTCGGCAAGTACAGGAAGAATCACATACCCCATACATCCGGCTTCTGGGAAAAATATTTTTTCAAGCCCGGCAACTTAGGTTATCCTGTTTTTCAAACAAAGTATGCAAAAGTTGGTGTGTACATCTGCTACGACCGTCATTTTCCGGATGGTGCAAGATGTTTGGGATTGAATGGTGCTGAGATAGTGTATAATCCATCAGCAACAGTTGCTGGTCTTTCTCAATACTTATGGAAGCTGGAACAACCCGCACATGCTGCTG
>JANMVA010000514.1:0-3446 GCA_031392195.1 Saprospiraceae bacterium
CCCGAATGAAACGTGAGTACATCTTGAAAAACTTGCTTGACAAAGTGAGAGATGATTATGACTACATCCTCATCGACTGCATGCCTTCTCTTGGTTTGTTAACTGTCAATGCACTGACGGCTGCAGACTCCGTGATGATCCCGATTCAAACTGAAATCTATGCTCTTGAAGGCTTGCAAAAACTAAAAAATACGATCAACCTCGTCAAGGACAATCTCAATCCTGAATTGGAAGTTGAAGGAATAGTGATGACTATGTACGATAGCCGTCTGCGTTTAGCTAATATGATTCTTGAGGAAGTAAGAAGTAATATTACGGATCCGGTGTACCAGACTATCATACACCGCAACAGCAAGATCAGCGAGTCTCCAAGTATGAAAGCACCGGTCATCATGTATGATGCGACGAGTACGGGCAGTATGAATTTTTTACAGCTGGCGACTGAATTTTTAAGGAGGAATGGTGATGAAAATAAATAAAAGGCATGGGGCATGGAGCATGGGGCAGGGAGCATGGAGCATGGGGCAGGGAGAAAAATTAATTAGCGAACATTAGCGTAATTAGCGGCTTCGACACAAATTCCAATAAACTCATCCATGTGCTACAGCTCAGCAACCATCCAAAATCGTAAATCGTAAATCGTCATTCGTAAATGTCAAAAGAGTCACATAAAATGCAGATTGGTAAGGGGATCAGGGCCTTGCTGACGAATCTCGATGAGCGTGGTGCAGAACCGACTGGTCAGGAGTTACGTGAAATTTCACGAGCTACAATTGAAATTCCGATTGAGGCGATTGAAGTCAATCCTTTTCAACCTCGAACTGATTTTGATGCGGAAGCGCTTGAAGAATTAGCGCAGTCCATACGGACACATGGGATCATACAACCTCTTACCCTGAGGAGGCTGAATGAAGACAGTTATCAGTTGATAGCAGGAGAAAGAAGACTACGCGCTGCGAAACTTGCAGGACTGAAAGTGGTGCCTGCCTTTATCAGAGTGGCGAATGATCAGGGTATGCTGGAGATGGCCATTGTAGAAAATATTCAGCGAGAAGATCTCAATGCGATGGAAATGGCCTTCAGTCTGCAAAGGTTAATTGATGAATGCAAACTGACGCACGAACAATTATCAACCCGCGTGGGTAAGCAGCGAAGCACTGTATCAAACTTTTTGCGCTTACTGAAACTGCCTCCACAGATACAGCAGGCATTGCGCAAAGATGAGATCAGCATGGGGCACGCGCGCGCCATAGCCAGCCTCGAAGAGATTAGTTCGCAATTAATGGTGTTGGGCGAAATCACGTCAAAAGGCCTGAGTGTAAGAGACACTGAAAAGCTTGTAGCCAGGTATCTGAATAAGGATTCAGCCGAAGGAAAGATGAAAGGAAAAACAACTTCCACAACTTCCAATAAAAGATCTGCGGATATCAGTCATCTTCAACAACAACTCCGTTCGCTGATTGGTGTGCCAGTTGTGTTAAACTATAAAGAAGATGGCACCGGTGATATCCGGATCCCTTTTAAGAGTGATAAAGAATTGAATTACATCCTGGACGTACTTGATGAACTCGACAAGTCACCTGAATGATCGATTCCAGTTTCCAAACGTTATGAATAGAATGAGATGCATCCTGCTTGTTGCTTTTGGAATGATCATTCTATCATTCAACCCACCAATAATGGCGCAGGTCAATATTGACACACTGGGCAATGAAACGATTGATACTCTTGGCGAGCCAACTAAAGTCAGGAAAGGTTCCATTTTCAGAGGAAGACCTGGAAAAGCAATGTTATTGAGCCTTGCTGTTCCCGGAGCAGGACAGATCTACAATAAAAGTTACCTCCGTGTACCGTTTGTATGGGGGGCTGTCGGCGGTGTTGGTTACCTGATGTATCACAGGACCAAAGAATACAGATGTTTACGTGATACGTATATCGCATTGGTGGATGGCGAGACAATCATTCATGATGAATATTGTAAAGTCCACATCACGGGCATAGAAACTGTCACTGATCCTGCCCGAATCCGACCTATCCGGGATAAAGCCAACAACCAAAGACAACTGGCAATAATTGGTTTTACTGTCGTTTGGTTGCTCAATGGTGTGGATGCATTTGTAGATGCACATCTAAAGGAATTTGACATCGACGAAGATCTATCCATCGACATCGGTCCGAAGATGGATGATGATCCGAATGCTCCCATGCGCGTGGGGGTGTTTGTGCAGTTCTGAAGTCATTGCACTAATGACTGTTTCTATCTTAGATACTGAAGAACGTGAGAAACGTGAGAACGTGAGAAACAAGGAACTGTTTGCAGCAATCACCGAAAGTTGCACGGAGTTTTCTCCTGCAACCATCGAAATTTCTCTTTGCCAGAGCAAAGTGACCTGGCTGCAGGAGAAAACTCCTTGCAGCAAGTATCTGGAATTAAACCCCTGCAGTAATCACCATAATCTGAGTTGCGTGGAGTTTTCTCCTGCAACTACCTTTTTATTCTTTAGCCGTCCACCCTTCCTTTAAAGAAACTGTTTGATTGAAAACCAACTTACCGGGTTGCGAATCCCTGTCGAGGGTAAAATAGCCGTGACGGATAAATTGAAAACTGTCGCCATCCTTTGCGTCGGCAAAAGAGGGTTCAAGCAAAACATTGTCAAGAATGGTCATGGAGTTTGGATTGACTTTACTCAGGAAGTCAGATCCTTCATCCAACGGATTTTCGGTGGTGAACAGACGATCATACATACGAACTTGTCCGTGAAGAGCTGTTGCTGCATTGACCCAGTGAAGCGTTCCTTTGGCTTTGATTCCACTGGTATCTGATCCACTTTTTGAATCAGGGTAATAGCTGCAATGGATCTCTGACACATTTCCATTCGCATCGTTGATGACTTCGTTGCAGGTGATGATGTAGGCACTTTTCAATCGAACTGTTGTGCCCGGAGCTAATCGAAAATATTTTTTCGGTGGGTCCAACATAAAGTCGTCGCGCTCAATATAGATTTCCCTGCTAAAAAGCATTTCACGTTCACCGCTATTGACATCCTCCGGATTGTTTTCACTCGACAGTGCTTCTGTCTGTCCTTCCGGGTAATTGGTGAGGACAACCTTTATTGGATCCAACACCACCATCCGTCGAAGTGCTGTCATATTAAGCTCATTGCGCACACAAGATTCAAGTAACTCGATCTCAATCCAGTTGTCGCGCTTTGCCATACCTACTTTATCGCAAAAGATTCTGATAGCTGCAGCAGGATAGCCTCTTCTCCGCACTCCACTAAGGGTAGGCATACGGGGGTCATCCCATCCTGTGACATATCCTTCATTCACTAATTGTAGCAATCTTCTTTTTGAGGTGATCATGTAGGTCACATTCATCCGGGCAAATTCAATTTGCCTGCTTGGAAAAATACCAAGGTGCTCGATAAACCATTCATACAACGGCC
>JANMVA010000463.1:0-2607 GCA_031392195.1 Saprospiraceae bacterium
AGGGTGAAATAAGAAGTATGCAGCTTTCCATTCGTCTGGAATTGAAAATAAGCCCTGTAGATGCCGGGTTGATCAAACTGTGCATGCAAATCCAGCTTACCATCGACTTCATCAGGATGCACATGCAGATATTTCTGACCGTCACCTGATATAATCACCAGGTGACCCTTTGCACCCATGATGCTTTCAAAATTGGTGACAGGCACTCCTTTATCTGTGACTTCGACCCCGAGATGATTCATATTATTGGTCAGAAGCTTTTCAGCTTGTGGTTTTAATGTCACTGTGTAACCGTCCGTTTTTGTAACAAGCGTTTCTGTTGTGAATGTTTCTTTCTGTTTCGAAACACCGGTCACGACTACTGTTTCGCGTTCTACCTGGTTGCCACCTCCTGTAGGATGATAATCAGCAAATACAATGTATTCACCACCGGCGGGGAAGGTTTCTTCAACTGTATAAGTTCCATCAGCCTGGTAGACCGGATGAATATGATCATACCAGCTAAGATCACTGGATACAATAATGACATGGATCTTATTCTCATGCACCTCATCAAGCGGAACCTGGATGGTATCCTTTCCTAAGATCTTTGGCAGGAAAGAAAGTGTAGTGGGTTTGTTTGCTTCCGGTGCTTCAGGATTGGTCACCAGTCGCATTTCATATTGATTGGCCATTGCGCCACTACTGACTGGTGAGAGATCCATACCGCACACAGGGCATTTGCCTGCGACGGCATATACTGTTTCGCCTTCACATTTCATTGGGCAGGCATAGACTACGGACTCACCTTCCTTGATAACTACTTCTTTCTTTTGTTGGCATGCGATCATGCCTAGCATGCATATAGCGCAAGCCATTATGATATTTTTCATCTTCATTAATATTTGATTGTTGAGAATAGAATTTCCTGATGACCAGGAATCAGAGATAAGCAGCTATATGCAATCCATGCATGCTGCAACTAAAAAGTGCCGGGGAAATTCTAACAGCGAAAAACCTGTTGGGCAATAAGCAAGCTACGCCCATGCAGAATAACAGGGGGCCCATGCGGAGAACCTGTAGAATGGAAAAGAGGAGTAAATGCTGAAAGAGAAAAGACTGGTATATGGTCAGCAAATGCAACGACCTGTTGCTCTGACTGATCCCAGCCCGGATAGCTGCAATAAAACTCGATATCTAACCTTATCAGTCCGTTATGATTTTCACAGCAAGGCTTGCTTGAAAATTCTGTCTGATTGTCAGCCGGAGGTAAATGACAAAGTCCACCTGTATTCTTTTCTTTCTTGCAGCATGATTTTGCCGGCACATACAGGGACGACCAGGATTTCTCCTGTGTATGGCATACATGCTTGAATACAGGGATCCCGATATTGGTCAGGAGCAATAGAAAGGCAAGGTTATATGTCAGAAACTGTCGCAACATATGCTTAACGCAAAAATAGGCAAAGAATTGAATCCTGATCAAATGGAGAACAAGTGTTCAATCGCTATCCGGCAGCAACAGGCTTACGGCGTCCCCTGAATTTAAGCCTGACCATCGGCGGCATCGTATCTCCGAACAGGAAGCCCCATGGTTCTAAGGGTTCGATCCGATCAAAGATGACCTTAATGATAGCTATCAATGGAAGTGCCAGGAACATGCCTGCAATCCCCCATATGGCACCACCGGCAATGACAGCCACAATGGCCACCAGGGCATTGATTCTGATCCTTGAACCAACCACTTTGGGCATGATGATATAATTATCAATCAGCTGAATGACGAAGAACATGATCGCAGCATATAAAGCATATGACGTATCCGTGTGCGAGATTAATGCCATCAGCATCGAAATGCCCAACATGAGAATACCTCCCAGGTATGGGATCATATTGAGCAAGGCCCCGAATATGGCTAATAAAATAGCGTATTCAATCTTGAGGATGAAAAGGCCTGCCGCATTGAGGGCAGCAATGATCAAAAGTTCTATTAGCAAACCGGCGAAATACGCTTTCAATAGTGTTTTGGTCTGGCCCAGCACATGGCCTACATCCTTGTGATAGTTTTCTCCGCAGGCTCGATGAATAAAATCAATGATCAGCGGCTGGTAGAATAAGATCAGGAAGATATAAACAGGGACAAGGATCAGGACAATCAGGGCATTCATCAGCGTGCTGATCGTATCACTGACCCGCTCAGTACTGAGTGACATCAGTTCCTTCCTGGCTGAGTCAATCCAAAGATTTGTCTTTCGCGCACTGACGCCAAAATTTTCAGCGATCCAGCCCGATAACTGTTTTTGCAGCACATCCAATTTGGCATTGAATTCCGGTAACGCCTCGATGAACATATTCGCCTGTGAAATGAAGAAGAGTCCAAAAAGGAAAATGATGAAAGTCGCCATGATCATCGTTATCGTAATGGCCAGCACCCTGTCTACTTTTCGGGAGGTCAGGAAATCCACTATGGTGCTGAGCAAAATGGAGATGACGACTGAAAAAAGCAAAGGGACAATAATCGGTTTGCCGAGGACCAGCATACTGATGAAAACAAATAGCCCCACGAGGATGAGCGTCACCCGGGCATAGAATGGGAGCTTGACAACAGGAATTTCTGAAGATTTAGGC
>JANMVA010000518.1:0-3298 GCA_031392195.1 Saprospiraceae bacterium
CCTGCACGTTCTACCAATACCTGATCTCCGACACGGATATCTTTTGAAGTGATGAAGTCTTCATTGTGCAGCGAGATCATCGAAATCGTCACGCCGGCAAGTGATACGGGTTCAACCATCGCAACGGGAGTAACTGTGCCAATT
This sequence comes from Saprospiraceae bacterium, assembly GCA_031392195.1. Classification (GTDB taxonomy): domain Bacteria; phylum Bacteroidota; class Bacteroidia; order Chitinophagales; family Saprospiraceae; genus Opimibacter. The sequence continues at coordinate 145 of JANMVA010000518.1, forward strand.
TTACCAATAGAGAATTCAACACTATTCAGTTTTGTTGTGGCTTGCTTGGCCTGGAACTTATACGCAATGGCCCAGCGCGGATGATGGCTGGTGTAACCGCACATGTCCTGCAGGTCAAATTCATCGACTTTGATGACCATGCCATCGATCTCGTAATCGAAGTCATCGCGGATCTCTGACCAATGATTGATTTGAGTGATGACTTCTTTGATTCCCTTACATAATCGTTTATCCCCTTTCGAAACTTTAAAACCCAGACTTCCGAGAAATTCAATGGCATCGTGATGTGATTTGATGGAAGGCAACATGTCCTTTCCATTCTTGTCGACGGCATAAGCCAGTTGAAAAATAAAAGCATCGATCTGTCGCCTGGCTGTTTCGGCTGGGTCTTTCGTACGCAATCCACCGGCAGCACTGTTGCGGCTGTTGGCTAATAAAGAAAGTCCTTCATCTGCACGCAATGCATTTATTTGGTTGAATCGCTCTTTGGAAATGACTGCCTCACCTCTGATCTCTGCTTTATAGATTCCACGGGATGAAAAAGCAGCCTGGAGTGGAAGTGATTTAATTGTTTTAGCCTGGATGGTGATCTCTTCGCCCTCAACACCATTGCCTCTCGTGGCTGCTCGGATTAAATAATCATTTTCATATACGAGGGCAATACTTCCTCCATCATACTTGGGCTCGACCGTATAATTGATCTTATCCCGTTCCGTCAGCTTTTTGACCTGCGTATCGAATTTATTGAGATCGTCTTCGTCATATGAATTGTCGAGCGAGAGCATCGGCAACATATGCTTTACCGTAGAAAAATCTTCGACCAGGTCACTGGATACACGTCGGGTTGGAGATAGGGTAGTCGCTTTTTCAGGAAACTTCTTCTCCAGTGCTTCCAGTAATTTATAAAGCTGGTCATATTCAAAATCACTGACCAGCGGATCATTCAATACATAATACCTGTACTCGTGAAATCGCACCAGGTCTTCCAGCGGAAGTATGTCCTTTGCTGTCAATGCATCCGCACCTTTAGCCGCCAGGTATTTTTTGGTTTCGTTGAAATAAGCTTTTTGCTGTTCAGCCGTATATCTCATGGCGTGAAGTTAGGAAATGCAGGTATGTTTATAAAGTTTGGTGAGTTAGAGAGTTTAAGGGGTTAAAAGTTTATAGCGTTTATTGAGTTTATAGGGTTTATAGAGTTTATTGGGTTTACTGAGTTTAGAAGGTTTAGAAAATCATTCTCAATTCTTCTTTTTAAAACATTGGAAAAACGAATTATAATTCTATTGTCCATGGACTATGGTCCATGGTCCAAAGATTACTTTTGCACCATGAAACACATCGACGAACTTACACCCGGCTATCTCTCCAGCAAAGCCATCATCCGTTTCCAGGATTGTGATCCCTACGCCCACCTCAACAATGGCCGTTACTTTGACTACTTCATGAATGCCCGTGAGGACCAGGTACTGAAAGCTTATGATTTTGACATTTATGGGTATAGCCGAACAACAGGATTGGGCTGGGTAGTGACACAGAATCAATGTGCATATTTGAAACCGGCACTATTAATGGAAGAAGTAATCATTGAGAGTCAACTGATCGAAGCAAAAACAAAATTTATCCAGATCGAAATGCGCATGTATGATGCTGAGCATGCATTGAAATCATTGTTGTGGGTGCATTTGGTTCACGTCGATATCCGTAAAGGAAAAAGCATCGAGCATCCTGCGGATTTGCAGACATTGTTTGATAAATTGAATATGCCGGTGGAGGAGAAGGATTTTAATGGGAGACTGAGGAAATTAAATACTCTGTAAATTTTTATATAGAGATTGTTTTCCAATTGTTAGGTGTGAAGGCAGAATGGTTCGACTTGCAAACGCTCATCCTTGTGCTACAGCTCACCAACCAGGCAGAACGGCGGAAAGGCGGAACGGAAAGCATAGGGCATAGAGAAAATCAAAATCATGGGTAGCATCTCCATGGCGCCATCGGTGCCAAGGTGGGTAGCATCAGAGATGCGACAATTAAAAACTCGTGCCGTAGGTACGAAAGAAAAATCTGTGTCTATAAATTAACTTCCTCATAGTTTGGAAATTGAACACAATGGCATAAAATTTTTTAAGGCCTGAAAGGCCGTCAGCTCATAACCATGGGCAACGCCCGCGGAGAGCAAAGAAGGCGTATGCCCATCAACCCATGAGTGCAGCTAAAGAAAGAAAGCGGTGCAGCCGGAAACCTAAATTCGAATCATCCTAAACGTGGAATATTTATTCATTGTCCATCCTTTCTCCCGAAATACTCCGTTCAGCTATAGCACCCTTCACTCCAATAAAAAAGCTCCACAACATGTCAAGATCCTTTTCTGCATCATTGGTTGGATAAAACGGTTCCAGGAACTGAACAACCTTATGTTCGTAATTAAAAAGACATGGTATGATGGGCACATTGGCGCTGCGGGCGATGTAATAAAAACCGGTCTTGAAATTCTGCACTTTCTTTCGTGTGCCTTCAGGCGCCACTGTGATTGCAAATTCGTCGCTGCCATTGAATAGTTTAACTACTTGCTCTACAAGGCCTGTTTTATTTTTGCGGTCCACTGGCCGGCCTCCTGTCCACCAGAAAAAAAATCCGATAGGACCATCAAACAATTCTTTCTTCGCGAGGTAATAGATCTTTTTTCCCAGTGTGCTCCTGACAAGAATGCCGAGGAAAAAATCTTTCCAACTGGTGTGAGGCGCCACCGCTACTACAAATTTTTTCAGATCGGAGGGTATGCCATTGATGATGCGCCAGCCGAAGAGTCTGAGTATGAAGAGGGAAAGGTATTTCATTCAGCGTGTTATCGACTTAAACGTGCACAAACGTAAACTTACGACACGGTTATAGACTATAACATCAGGATTGGTGTTTAGGTCATTTGGGATACGAACCCCTGAGGTTAAACCTTCCTTACCTTTCATAGTCTAACCCCTCGCAGGCAGAACTGAATGACAGATGAAACCATATTGGAACTCATCCGGCTTCCCGGGAAACGGGAAGATGGATTTAAGCAGCTGGTCCTGACATACCAGGAGCAGCTGTACCATGTCATCAGGAACCGGGTCATGACCCATGAGGATGCCGATGATGTATTGCAAAATGTGTTTCTTAA
>JANMVA010000525.1:0-4924 GCA_031392195.1 Saprospiraceae bacterium
CTCTTCGATCACTGCAGGTCCTGCAGGAGCTTCCGGTTCAGCGAGTGATTCATCTACTCCATCTTCATCACCTTCTTTGGTTTCCGTAGCGATCTCCTTATCCTTGATCTCTTCGACTGTCGGCGGAGGTGGCTCTTCTTCCAGTACTTCCTCATCTTTCTTGACCACCGGAGGGACGAATTAGATTTGATCCTTGATCGGTGGAGGATCGACTTTTGGTGGTGGCGGTGGAGGCGGCTTTAGCGGATCGATTGGCGGTGGCTCAGCTAAGGTGACCTCTTTCATCACCAATTCCTCATTATTTTCCGGAATAAAGCCTTTGATCAGGCGTATGATCGTTGGCGAACTCACTACGAGGATGAAGAAAATGATCCCCGAGATCATCGCACGAGACATATGCTTGTCATACAGGCGGCGAAGCTGGAAGGCTCCGTAGTTCTTATTTCTGCCTTCAAAAACGATGTCATCCATCGATCTCTTCAGTGCTCTTGCATCTTCCATAATTATTCCTTTAGAATGATCTGATGATTCTATGATGCACCAGGTCGTTTTTTTGCATAAAAAATTATTTCCGGCTCTGCCCTGTATTTACTGCAATTAACGAATCGATCGGATCCGTTGGTTCCAGGATAGCATACCGTTTGACATCCGATATCGTCATCTCATCCAGGACATCCACGATATTTTTGAACGTAGAGCTCGGCAACGGTTTGATCATGACAAACAGGTCATCCTTATTTCCCCATTGCGCCTGCACTTCACTTTGCCTGCGCTGAATGAACTTGCGCAACCCGCTCGGAGCATAACTGATACTATCCAGTTCCAGCTCAGTCGTGGCATCAATTTCATCAGGAGAGACATATGCATATATTTTGTCTCCTTTACCCAGCATGAGGGTAGCGGTCTTTGACATTTTGATCGGCGGTTCTTCTTTAGGATCCTCTTCTTTGGCAGGCTTGTTCACCTCCATCGTTTTGGGCTTGTTAAAGGTGGTAGCCAGCATGAAAAAAGTAATGAGCAAAAATCCAAGGTCCACCATCGCTGTCAGGTCCACACGCGTTGTCATCTTCTTTGACCTGACTTTCTTGATTCCTTTCTTATGACTTCCTCCACCGGAGGTATTCATTTCAGCCATTGTTCACAATTTTACTTAGTGATGAAATACTATTCTTTGGCAGTTCTGGCCGATGTGATCAGGTTAAACTTATTGACCTTCCTGTTTTGCAGCGCCCTTACAAGTTTGTCAAAGCTTCTGTATTCAGTCGTCTTATCCGCTTTGATGGCTATCCGCAGGTTGTTGTTCTCCTGTCTTGAGAACAGGATGAGATCTTCTACCTGGTGTTGACCACCGGTCGTATCGATATTCAGTCCGGGTTGCTGGATTTTGGCCATTTCATTCGGATCCTTATCCAGGAATTCAGGAAGGGATCTGATATCCATTCCCCAAAGTTCCAATGTCCTGAAAGCATCTTTTTGCTTAGCGGAAAGAGGGATCTGATATTCAGACGATAGCCGGTCGAGCAATTTCAAACGTGTAGGTTGATCATCCAAACCAAAAAATACGCGGCCGTCGGGTGCTATCTGAAACATCATGATATCCCTGTCAGGAATGGGTATTTGTGCGGTTGAAGACGGTATGTCTATCTGCACGACTTCCTGCGGTCTGAATTTGGTGGTCAGGATGAAAAATGTAAGCAACAGGAATGCCACATCACACATTGCGGTCATGTCTATTGCTGTACTTTTCCGAGGTATTTTAAGCTTTGGCATAGTTACTTAAATAACGGGCTGTAAAGAATTAATGTTTTGCTGCAAAACTCTGCGCAATACTAAATCCAGCCTCGTCAATTCCGTAGGTCAGACCATCGATCTTCGTGGTGAAATAATTGTAAGCAATGATTGCAATCGCTGAGCAGCTGATTCCCAGTGCTGTATTGATCAAGGCTTCAGAGATACCTGTCGAAAGAGCCACCGCATCAGGTGCTCCCGCAGTCGCGATCGCAGAGAATGCCCGGATCATTCCGAATACCGTTCCCAAAAGACCAAGTAGCGTGGCGATAGAAGAAATCGTAGCCAGGATGACCAGGTTTTTCTCCAGCATAGGAAGTTCCAGCGAAGTTGCTTCTTCGATTTCTTTTTGAATGGCAAGTACTTTCTGATCTTTTTCCATGCCTGGAGTAGATGCCATTGTATTATACTTGACCAGGCCTTCGCGAATCACGTTGGCTACAGATCCTTTTTGCTTGTCACTTTCAGCGATAGCACCAGAGATATCATTTCTGTCCAGATACCCTTTTATTTTCCGCACAAATGCAGGAATAGGTCCTTTACCACTGGCCACTTTCAATGTGACAAAACGTTCGATGATGACAGCGATAACGATAATCATGGTAGCCATGAGGATAGGTACCAGCGGGCCGCCTTTGTACATCATACCCAGGTAATCACCCGGATGCGGGTGCCCTTCGGGATTGCCATCTTCAAAATGGCTTGGATCGCCTAATATGAATTTGTAAACCAGGAACCCGATAACTAATGCCACTGGGATCAGGATGGCGGCAAATAAACTACTGAAGCTACTGCTGTTGGCAGCCTTATCAGTTTTGACATTAGGATTGCTCATAAAAGTCGATTTAATGATTTTTAGTTGAAGGTGTATGGATATCGGGAATTCAATACCCTTCCCGCATTTGGAAGAGGTATTGGTACAAAAATATTTTTATTTTTTAATTGCCGGCCAAGTTCCACATAAATTTTGGGAAGCTCTCATTTGTCCAAATAATTGAATATCAATCAATAAAAAAGATATATCAGAAATAGCCCACATATTCGGATTTGATAACCAACGCACTAGCTTTTATCATTTCTCAGATAAAGCATAATTGTATCAAGCTGAGGGCCGGATCCCCGGAGATTTATTTTACGATTCATTTCACGATTAGTCGAAAAGTGGCATTTCATCGTTTTTATGTTCTTCAAATTCGTTCTCAGGGCATAAGTATAATTTTATCCCATGTTTCGTTTTGAGCACCCGGAATTTTTTTGGCTGATGATCCTCCCGGTTGGGATCGTGGCTGCTTATTATTTCCGCCGATCGCTCCAACGTAAAGATTGGTTGCGATGGTCTTCTCCATCAACTTATTCGCGTATTGTTGAGACTATAAAAGAAAAGTCCAATTACACATGGCTTTTGTGGGTTGCTTTTTTCCTGCTTGTCATTGCTGCCGTCAATCCGCAATGGGGTTATAAAACAAAAGATGTGGAAAGCAAGACAGCTGATATTTATCTATTACTCGACATTTCCAATAGTATGCTGGCCGAAGATGTAGCCCCTTCACGCCTGGAGAGAGCAAGAAGATTCGCCCTTGAATTATCATCATCGTTTAAAACAGACAGGGTTGGGCTCATTGTATTTGCAGGTAATGCCTATATCCAAAGTCCGCTGACTACAGACTGGCACGCCATACAGCTTTATCTCAATGCCGTACATCCCCATCAGGCCGGGACACAGGGAACAGTAATTGGGGAAGCGGTAAGGTTAGCCAAACAGTTGCGCAATGAAGATGAAGAATCGAGAGGTGGTGCTTTGATTGTCATTACGGATGGGGAGGATCATGACAGTGACGCACCAGCGGCTATCCAGGAAGCGAGGGCGGAAGGCTGGATCACATATATAATAGGAGTGGGGACAGAAACGGGTGCAACGATTCCCATTGAAGTGGATGGCAGAAAAGATGTCAAACGCGATGAGACCGGCCAGCCTGTCCAAACAAAAATGAACAGGCCATTGATGATCGATCTGGCCCAGCAGGGTGGTGGAAAATATTTTGATCTCGCTGCAGACAAGACCATCATCGATAATCTGAAGGACGAACTTTCCGTTTTGGAACGGAGTCAATTGGAGAAGCGTTCTTTTTCAGAGCACAGGAGTTATTACCAATGGTTCTTAATGACAGCCATGATGATCTTCTTATTATATACTGTGTTGCGTTATAGACATGAAGTGATCTGATGAAAAAAGGAATTTCAATTAGCATTTTTATACTTGCCTCATGTTGCACTTCTGCATGGAGCCAGGGAGAATATCCATGGCTGCGCTCCGGCGATCATCTTTATGACAAAGGACAATTCCAGGATGCCGAAACCGGATACCGCAAGGCAAATGAATTAAAACCTGCACCCGGCACCTCATACAACCTGGGTAATTCCATCTATCAGCAGAAGAGAATTCCTGAAGCGATCACTGAATATCAAAAAGCACTGGAATCGGGTGATCAACCTGAAGTCAGATCAAGAGCTTTTTACAATTTAGGAAATGCTCAATTCGAAAGCGGGGCTTACCAGGAAAGCATCAATGCCTATAAAGAATCGCTCAAGCTCAATCCAACTGATGAGGATGCAAAGAAAAACCTGATGCTCGCGATGCGCCAGTTACATCAACAACAACAACAGCAGCAGAAACAACAAAACCAGGAGCAGGAACAGGATGAAAATAAAGAGGAAGAAAAAAAGGAAGAAGAGCAACAGGAACAACAACAGCAACAACAAGAGCAATCAAAGCCAGAGGAAAAAGAGAATGTGAATAAAGATGAAGCAAAAGAAATCCTGAAAGCGATCGAGCGTGAAGATCAGCGTGTGCAGGAGAAATTAAAAAAAGCTGCAGGGAAGTCAGTGCCTCCGGTGAAGGACTGGTAGAAATGGATCAATGGATCAAGGGAGCAAAGGATCCAATTGGCAATACGCAATTGGCAATATGCAATTGGCAAAAATCTAATTAGCGTTAATTAGCGAAATTAGCGGCTTATTCAATAAGCAATAGGCAATATGCAATTGGCAAAAATCTAATCAGCGTAAATCAGCGAAATCAGTGGCTTATTCAATATGCAATTGACAAAAATCTAATTAGCGTTAATTAGCGAAATTA
>JANMVA010000628.1:0-8073 GCA_031392195.1 Saprospiraceae bacterium
CTGGTAGGAGACAACGTTGCGGCGGGTGAGTACCTCGGCATTGTGGGTAGTTCCGGAAATTCGACTGGCCCTCATTTGCATTTTGAAGTTTATGATGGCAACAATGATCTGGTAGATCCTTTCGCCGGCCCTTGCAACCAATTGAACGAAGAAAGCTGGTGGATCGATCAGCGTCCATATATCGATCCTGCGATCCTGAAGATACAGACCCATTTTGCACCACCGGAATTCAATGCATGTCCGTCACCGGATTTCACCAACGAACAAAATGAATTTCAACCGGGTGAAACAATTTATTTCGCAACGTATTTTCGCGATCAACAAAATTGGCATCCCTGCAAATTCAAGATCCGGATGCCAACAAACCAGATCTATGATGCCTGGGAATTCAATTCTCCGTATCCTTTCCTCAGCTCTGCTTATTGGTACTGGTTTTATGATTTGCCCTCGAATGCGATCCAGGGAACATGGAGCTTTGAATGTGAGTATTTAGGTGATTTATATACGCATGAATTTTTCGTCGGTGATGTTTCTTCAGTTAATCATGAAAAAGAAAACATTCAAAATTTCTCTGCACAAAGTGACCTGCAGGAAATATTAGTTTCAGTTGATTGCGCCCTTGGCTTCGAGGGAAACATTGTGCTTACGGATTTGACAGGAAGAATTATTGAACTGGATGACCGTGAGTTTAATCCTGGAAAAAATGTGATCAGAATGAATCCGGGAAATTTACCGATGGGATTATTTATGGTGACATTGACATCGAAGGAAGGGGCTTTTCTGGAGACAATCAAACTGGTTCGCTAAATTTTTATACATTTTTTAGATTCTTCATCTCCGTTTTCTTAAAGCTAAAGATGATACCCATCAGAGAAACGGAAGTGGAGATCAGATAAAAAAGAAATCCGATCGCCACCGCTTTTTCCGCATGTATCTCGAGGAATTGTGATCCGTATAAAAAAGTCAGTTCACGTGCACCTGCACCTCCGATCGTGATGGGCAGCATCGCCACAACAGAAGAAATTAAAAATAATACGAGGTAGTCGGGCCAGAACATTCCCTGTCCCAGGGAGAATACAAGTCCGAGTGTAGCTATTGATTGTGCTCCCTGGACTCCGATCGATTGCAGTGTTGTAAAGATCCAGGCGATCCCATTTTTCCCGATCATCCATTTAAATACCAGCCAGGATACAAAAAAGCTCAGCAGGAATGCAGGCACGATCAGGAACCAATAAGTCCTGAATTCAGTGACATATAATAATAAGATCAGGCTCAGTTGGCCCAGTGCAAATAATCCGGACAGACGGTCCATTAATGTGATGGTGAAAATCCGTTTAAATGGTTTTTCGAACGAGTCCATCAGCAATTTGATCTTGTAACCATCACCGCTGATGCCGCCGGGCAAGAGAAGGTTGTAATACATGCAAAGCCAATACAACCTTACATTTTGCCAAACCGGCATATGGATACCTTCTGTCTTAAGTAGAACATTGAACCGGAAGGCTGAGATAAGTTTTGAGATCATAAACCAAAGGATCGCCCAGAGGATCCAAGCCGGTTTTATTTCTTTCAACACATCCAGCAACAACCGCTCATCTATCTTTCGTACCACCAGGACGATGATGGTGATCGAGATGACAAGCTTGAGGATCAGCTTGACAGGAGCAGACAACTGGATATGAGGAAGCCGGAATTTCATTTCTATTCGGGCAGCAAGATAAAGAGGTATGCTGAAAGGCCTTGTTTGGTTTTCTGTTTGATCATTGATCTACCGGCTGCACCAGGTAAATAACTTCCCCTTTTTCGAGAAGCAGGCTATCTACTGTGACTGCAGGAAGATCAGGATATAAAACCCGGTCCACCAGGTAATACGCATCAGGATTATCCAATGAATCTGATTTCCGAACTATCTGTGCTGCAAATTTTGATGTGTAAAACCGTGCGACCTGGTGAGTTTCAGTTTCGCCATAGATATACCACGGATGATGCCCGTACTTTTCTCCAAGCCGTTTGCAATCTTCCCTGCAATGATTCTCACTGAATTCTATTTTTCGATTAGGCAGCACGACCAGATTGAAGACTGATCTTGTAATCAATAATGCAATACACATCCACAGGAATAATCTTGCCTGATCAAAGAGTATGGAGAGAAAACAAACCGTCATTATTGCTGTTCCTGCAATCCAGGTAAGCCAGATAAAATCTGTATTCCGTGCCCGCGCATCGATAGGCATCAGCAAAATCGCCACAGTCGCAACGCCAGCCAGGAAAATAAATACATAGCGTATGATGTTCCACCATCTTTTATTTTCCACCATAGTTTGTTGCAGGATATAATAACCCACTACATTAAAAAGAGGGAGGAACATTAAAAGATATCTTGGATACACCTGGACCGAGAGCCAATAGACAAGAATATTGGCCATAAGCATCCAGAAATTGAAACGGACAAAAGGATCTTGTTTTATCCATGTCCTGAATTTTGGATGCGCAAAAAAAACGAGCAGGATGGACCATGGCAGGAAATGATATGCTTGTTCGAATGGAAAAGTGAAAACGTGGAGGATCGTCTTTATGGCACCATGATGCGTGCCCGTTCGTTGCATGGACTGGTCCAGTAGGATGGAGAACACATTTTCCAAAGACACCTGTTGAGCATAAGGGATGTAGTAAGCTAAAAGGATCATCAAGCCAATCGCTATTCCACTGATATGCTGAAGAGAAACAAATTTAGATCTGAAAGCGCGGTGAAGGATCAGCGCTGTTATGATGGATATTCCCTGGAATACGACGGCTGGCAATCCTTTTAATAAAAATGCAATCCCGAAAAGCAAATAAGAGGTGCAAAAAAACAACCACCATTTTCCTTTCGCTCCATAATGGTACAGGATCATAAAATTGAGAAACACGATCAGAGAAAAGCATGTATCGATCAGGCCAAGCATGCTGTCCCAAAAAAGGATCCTGCCACTGGTCAGCAACATGAAAGCCAGTGTGACGGCCGTGAGTTTATCAAAGTGTTTTCGGGCGAAGTAGTAAGTAACCCCACCATAGATGAAAAGAAAAATAATCGTCGGAATTCGTGTAGGCCACTCGCCAAAATATCCAAAAAGACCTGACACGAAATAAATGATCCAGTTATAAAGCGGAGGCTTGTTGTAATATTCTACACCGTTCAGGGTAGGCACTATAAAATTGCCTGAATGCTTCATTTCAAATGCCACCAGCGTGCGGATCGCTTCGTCGCCAATGAAGGCCACGGCACCGAGATGGATCAGGAAAGCAGGAATGCAAAGCAGGATCGCTATCCATGTCAATTGCCCAAGGGTCAATTGATGAATAAGCTGCCTGATTGAATTCATGAAGATGGATTGCACCTCAAAGATGAGATTTTCACTATAAATCAGTAGGTCAACCCCCCGACCCCCTTCAAAGGGGGAGGCATGATTTCGATTATGTGAAGGATTGCAACTTGAAACTCAAAAGATGTGTAAATCTCTAATGTTATTATTTTGAATCATCTGAAAATGCATAAACACTTTCCCCCTTTGAAGGGGGCCAGGGGGTTGACAGGTTAATTTCGCTTATCTCCGGAATCGGGCTCCTTTATTTCCTTCAGCGTTTCCTTTCGTTGTTTTTCTGCATTGTTGAAAGGATCCCAGGTGACTTTAAGGGTGCCATCATCTGCTGTCATAGCTCTCAGGCGAATATTGACGCCGGCCTTACCTGTGTTCTTCAGATCATCATTTTCAGTCTTGGAGAGATTGCTCAGTGGTACCTGGATACTCATATCGGTTCCTTTCTTCGTATCATAAATCCCTTCCACAAAGAGCGTAACTACATTTGAACGGATCTCCATTCGATCAAAGGTGATGGCCGGCCCGTGAATCTTCAATTTATTTTTCAGTTCGCCAAACTTAAGATGCGAGAAGTCACGGTTTTTGAGTGCTGTGGCAGCAATTTTCATGGCCGGTTCAAAATTGATCAGTTCGCCATTCTGAATATTAAAGGCGACTGTACCTTGCATACTATTTTCTAAAACGGCTGCTTTATCTGTAATCGTTCCTGTTATATTCACGTTTCCCGATAAGCTGCCTTTCATATTTTTATTCGTGATCGCGTCCTGCCCGAAATTGTCAAAAGAATAAAAGAGGTCAGGAATATTCAGATGATCGATGTTGGATTCCAGATTCAACTGACTCGTTGATTGACCATTGACCAAAGATCCTTTCAGGAAAACTGTTCCACCCGCATGACTGAGGCGTGCATCATCAAATACGATTCGATTATCCACCAATAGTACGGAGGCTGCTACATTGCGCGCAACAAACTTTTTATAATTCAGATTTTCAGCTTTTATATTCAGTTTCGCTGTACCATCGCTCAGCAGTTTATCGACGTTTTCAGTGATCCGGATGATCTTGCCTTTTTTCCCTGATTTAGGTGTTGCCTTTTGTGTTCTGGCCGCCACATAAGTGGTGAAGTCATTGAGATCGAGATCCGGAGTTGAAATGTTCCACTCCATCGTCAGCTGTTCGGGATGGATATTCAACATGGCTAATAGATTGGTTACGCTTCCATCCATTGTCAGCTTCGTGTTGCCGGCAGTCAGGAGGAGTTGCTTGATCTTCAGGTCTTCATTTTGAAATTCAATGACACCGAAACCATTTTGAAATAAGAGGTTACGAGGTAAGTAATTGAATTCTGCATCGGTCAGGGTGAGTGTGCCATTGAGGATCGGTTTGAGTGTATCGCTTGCTACGGGACCACTAAATGTGATGTCCAGGTTGCCTGATCCCTTGGAAAATGCAATCGTTGAACTTTCTGTCAGTGAATTGAGATTATTGAGCATGAAGACCGATTGCAAGTCGCAGATCACATAAGGGTCCATCAGATTAGTGATCTCAATCCGGGATGAAGTAATGGGAATGCCGGAGAATTCTGCCCCGACATCATTAAAAGTTAATTTGGAATTTTCGTCCCCGGTTTCAAGAAGTGAATCGACGCGATTTATGAACTTGCCTGATAAAGTCGCGTGGTCCATTTGGCCAAGCGGTGTTTGCAGTTCCGAATCATTGATTTGAAAGTCAACCATGACATCGGGTTTGGCACGAAAAGTCATCTGACCAACAATGTTAGCGGTAGCATCCAGTGGACTTAACACCATCATCGAATCAAATTTTTCCTGCAGAGCCTGCGTCAGGATACTGACAGCTTTCGGATAGGGTACTTGTTTGGTTTCAATATTTAATTCATATGTCTTCGGCTCTGTATTCAGAAAAAATGTTCCATTGAATACGAAGGGCTGTTCGTCTATATCCAGGTTGACATTATTCAGTTCTATTTTTTGCCCGGCTGCATACACCATACGGAATTCACCTTCGATCTTCTTTTCTTTCAGATAGCTACCTTTTTCCATATTAAAGCCAACACTATGGACAAGAGCATCTATATCGAATGTAAGAACCTGCGCACTATCTTTTTTATTGACATCGGTAGACAGGTAAAAAGCTTCGAGGTCGTGGTAAGTATTCAGGAATTCATTCTGAATCTTTATCCGTGTGTTATAAAAAGCAAAGTCAGGAATTTCCGCTTCCCCTTTATTGAATGAAAGGTTTTCACGACGGGTGAGATTGCAGTAGCCGCATTCATCTGTATAGAGATCGACTGAACCATTCTCTACGATGACTTTTCCGATTTTAGGTTTTCCGGTGAGCAGGCTCAGGAATTGGATCCGGATATAAATCTTTTCTGCGAAGAGAAATTCATGATGATGAATATCCCAAAGTGAATCACGAATAGAGACATCTGAAAGCTGAACAGATATATTGGGGAACGTTCGCCAGAAATCAGGTGAAATATCGCCAATGCGGACTTCACCTTTGACCTGCTTTTCAATTTGGGTGATAGCCATGGCGTTGATACTTTCTTTGCGCATCGACATGATACCATAAAGTGCCAGAGCTAACACTGCGAAGACAAGTACTGTCCACAGGGTAATGCGTAATGTAGTGCGCATTATTTTTTTCAAAGAAGCAGGAATTTTATAACGGTTGTAAAAACATTTCACCGGGATGTGGCTTTTCGCCGTAAAAGATCATTCGGTTAACACCATTTCCAAATCGAAAGTTGTCCGGGGGCTCCTTATCCCGCACATTATTACCCTCATTTCCCTCCCCGAGAATGTAATGCAATGACCGGGGAGGGCTAAACATTTCATGATTAATAAGTAGTTAATACCTCCGGCGCCCGGCTTAGATTTGAAAAACAACCATCAAACTACATGGGCCCATTTTCAACTTTCTTCCTGTCAGGCGTGAGATTATTAGCTCTGATTTTCATCATGTCTGCATGTTCAATCCGGGTGTCATCGCAAATTGATTCAGCCCGGACGATGAAGTATGTAATTGATAATCATAGTTTTCTTTGGAAGAATAAAGTCCCCCTGACCGGATATTCATATCAGGATCCCGGGATCAATACCAGTGTGATCCAAACGATCAGATATCATAAAAAAAGTGATGGTAAATTGGCCATTGGACTTATTCTTTCTTCTGTGGGAGTATTGATATCCGGGTTTGCATTACTTGATGGAGATAACATTACTGTCAGTGAAAGTTTTGCTCCGGCACCATCAGCAGTGACAGGAGTTTTGGTTGGAGCTTCTCTCCCTTTTTTCATTTCATCGCTTAGCAATAAGAGGAAATTGAAGGAGTCCCTGGCAGAAACAAAAAGGCTGCTTGTGCAATAGCTCAAACAGCCTTTAAACTCTTAACCGAAATGAATCCGTTCTATCGGATGAGGGTAATAGTACCCTGTAGCGCTATTATTTTCCCCCGCTTGTTAGTAGATGATAATCGGTAGGCATAAACACCTTGCTGATATGGTTTTTTATCTCTCATCCCATCCCAGCGATAGTTTTCATCACCCGGCGTAAAATCTTTGGCTGAATACACCAGTTCACCCCATCGGCTGAAAATCTCAAAATACTCGATCGATATGACTGAGGCATCAGCGCTTGGAGCAATGAAATCATTAATGTCATCATCATTGGGTGAGAAAACATTCGGCACGAAAACATTACTCGTCAGCAGGACGCGGATCGTCAGGTCATCACTGTATAAACAACCTTTGGCATCAATGCCTGATAAAGTAAATGTCTGGTCAATATCCGGTGAGATCCATTTATTCATCTGCTGCTGATCAAGTAATGAAATATCTCCGGTCCAGTAAAAACTATCAGGTACAAACGTGAGCGATGGGGAGATATAGATACTGTCACCTACCAGGATCACCTGGTCAGGACCAAGATCAATCGATTCACTACTTGCAGATTGAATAGGCACACTGATCATCACCACACAATTCGATGCGTCCGTAAACTCAATCTGGTAATTTCCGCCACTTAGATTATTTAAAGAAAATGGGAATGCCCCGATCGTCTGTGCAGATCCGTTATTGACAGAAATCGCATAAGGCCCTGTACCACCAGCGATAGCTTCGATGATGATCTGCCCATCATTATCTCCGGGACAATTGATGTCAATTGAATTAACATCCGGTACCATTTCTGTGTAATAATCAACATCAACTGTACGCTCTTCCTTACAGCCAAGCTCATCTGTGCTGACGAAATGATAAGATCCGGATTGATTGACATCGAGAGAAGTTTGGTAGATGGTGTCATTTCCATCGATCCAATAAGAGGTGACAGCACCTTTGCCTCCGGTTACCGTGGCCTGAAGCGTGATATTATCATCGGGACAAAGTGATACTGTTACCGGAAGGTTAGCGATATCCAATGTGCATTCGCAATCAGGTGATGGAATATTGATCACATCCGTGCATAATCCATTTCCGTTTTCGATTGTGATCTGAAGATTT
This sequence comes from Saprospiraceae bacterium, assembly GCA_031392195.1. Lineage (GTDB taxonomy): Bacteria > Bacteroidota > Bacteroidia > Chitinophagales > Saprospiraceae > Opimibacter. Next base: position 7,885 of record JANMVA010000628.1, read on the forward strand.
GTATTGATCGTAATATTATCGATCAGGTATTGATTGCCGCCCAGTGATGTCAATGTGCCACTACTGCCGGAAACATCTTCTGCCGTAGAAGTGATGACGGCCTCCCAGCTCAACAGGTCATCCGCACATCTGGCTGATACAATCTGTGCAGTTGGTGATGAGACAACCACGATATCGATCTCGGCAAAC
>JANMVA010000631.1:0-1827 GCA_031392195.1 Saprospiraceae bacterium
GAAATATCCATTATTGTAGAGACGCAAAATTTTGCGTCTCTACAATAATGGATATTTCAGTGCACTTGAGCTGTTCTCACAAACACAACATTATCCGAAGCAATCTTTTTTTCTTTCAAATAATGATCAATATCCTCAATCGGAATTAATCTTCCATCCGGATCAATCTGATTAGCCTGATAACCCGCTTCTTTCAGCATATGAGCTGCCAACGCATGAGGATTATCTTCCTTATCGCTTGCTAAGTATTCCATGGCAATAATTAATTCTTTTTCTGCTAAAGATTGTTGTAAACCCCTCAGCACATTTAATTCCCCACCCTCCACATCAATTTTAATAAATTCCTTTTCTGTTTTTTCATTCCTGATCAAATCATCTATTACGAGTACGGGCACGGAGACTGTTTTTTGCCCTATTCTTTTTAACCATGGCCGGTCAACATAGGCATCTTTGATGGTTGTATTATATTCTGCATACGGACCGGGATATTCGTAAAAAATAATTTCTCCGGGTTGATCGCTCGCCGCTGCATGCAGGATCTGCACATGGGAAATCCCTTCTGTGTTTTCCTTTAGCAATTCAAAAGACGTGGATGAAGCCTCGATCGCAAATACTTTTCCATGGCGGATCAGCGATGAAGCAAGCAAGGTATAATATCCATAATGCGCACCCACATCAATAAAGTCATCGTCAGGATTGAGTTGGTTGGTAATAAACTTAGCTAACCGGATTTCCGAATCGTGTGATTTGATGCCATTGAGCAATAAGTCTGTTCCCGCGGGCAGCAACGTTTTCATCGGAATTTCAAAAAACGGATCCACCTTTACAAATATTCCTTTTCTCAGGACCGGATATAGCAGGTAATTGTACACCATGAGGAAAGGATACAGGAGCGGAGAACGAAGCCAACGTCCTGCCTTTGTTTTCCTTGACTTAAGTTCCGCTACTAATAGCTGTTGCCAGATCTTTTCTTTTGTCATGTATTTCCTGCGCTGAGGATTTTTTCATAACAAAATACCTTTGCCGGATCCTGATTGTTGTATGGGTCCATCACTTTAAAGCCGAGGCGTTGGTACAATTGCTGTGCATCTTTCATTTCTGTCATTGTATCCAGGATCATGCGTTGGTATCCATGACGAATAGCCAATTCCATAATTTCATTTGCAAGTGTTTTTCCTAAATGTAAACCACGATGGGATGGCATGACATAAAGTCTTTTCATCTCCGCCACACCCGATGACAATGTGCGTAAACCAACACATCCGACAACCTGGCCTCCGGGTTCTTCCACGGCAATCAATTTGTATTTCCCCGTCTCCTGATAGAGAGCTTCGATATTGCTGAGCTCTGCTTCGAATGAAGTGAAGCAGGTATCATCTTCGAATTCATTTTTATAATCGATCAGGAGTTGCCTGACAGCAGTCCATTCATCTGCTGATTGCGGTGGCCGGATCACATATGACTTTGACATGATATCAGAAACGAACACTGAATCTATACATTTGCTTTATATTTTCCATCAATCCGCTTTGACATGGTACGCCAAAAAAAAACCGCATTCTTCGAGCATAAGGATACGCCATTGCTTTCGACAGCTGCATTTATCAAAAGACAGATTCGCTTTATGGTCTACGCCACCTTCCTGATTGGCTTGAGCCTGGCTATAGGGATGGTAGGCTATAAATCATTCACAACCTTGAGCTGGGTCGAATCCTTTCAGAATGCCGCAATGATACTGTCTGGAATGGGCCCGATCGCTATAATGCCGGATGATCCGGCCAAGATATTCTCCGGACTTTATGCCCTCTTCAGCGGGGTTGTCTTCGT
>JANMVA010000147.1:0-4660 GCA_031392195.1 Saprospiraceae bacterium
TAGATGATCAGGGATGCGGCGAAGGCAGTATTCTTGTCACCTGGGTAGTCACTGACAGTAATGGACTCTCAGCGAGTTGCGTACAGGAATTTGGCATCGAACCGCTATCAATTGACAGTGTTGATTTTCCACCAAATTATACCGGTCCATGCGGATCAAGCAGTGATCCTGATGTGACAGGATGGCCTCAGGTCAATGGAATCGATCTGACAGACGAAGCCGGCCTTTGCAACCTCTTCCTCGGATACTGGGATAAAGTCCTGCTCGATTGCGGAGGAGGAACAAAAATATTACGTACATGGACAATACTTGATTGGTGTACTCTTGAGCTGGTGGAATTCCCGCAAGTGATCAAGCTTAGTGATCTTGAAGGTCCGGAATTGGATTGTCCTTCAGACCTCACTGTAGGAACTGATTTCTGGTATTGCTATGCGAATGTAAGTGTACCAAGACCTGTTGCATCTGATGATTGCAGTGATGTTGTTGATTTTGATTTGTTTGTATCAGCGGGCATCCTGACGCAGTTTGGAAATAATTTTGTGGTCAATGAACTTCCACTTGGTACACATACTGCCGTTTGGACTGTCACCGATCTGTGTGGTAACAGCAGCACATGCAGCTTTACGATCACAGTCGAAGATGATGTAGTACCTGTGGCCAATTGTGATCACCATACGATAGTATCTCTGACCAACGATGGCCCATATGGTGTGACGCTTGTACCTGCTTCAGTCTTTGATGACGGCAGTTATGACAATTGCGGACCTGTGACTTTCCTCGCGAGAAGAATGGATAGTTGTATTGAATTTGACTGGACGACAGAAGGCGCTTGTATAGATGATATTCCGGGTGGTATTCCACCTGTTAATAGCCGTGACAGAGGCACTGTTCTCAGGCCTTGCGTTCCATTCGCATGTTGCGATGTAGGCAACGGACCGATCATGGTCGAACTCCAGGTCACAGATGCTTCAGGAAATGTCAATTTCTGCATGGTTGAAGTAGAGGTTCAGGATAAGCTGAGTCCATTTGTCGAATGTCCTCCGGATATCACGATCAGTTGTGACTATTGGTTTAATGTAGAAGAAGGATTGTTCAGTGATGGTGAAGGCAATCATAATGGAAATCTCGATGAAGATCCATTGAGTCCCATCTTTGGAAATATGTTTGATGCATTCCGTTATTCAGAAAATGCACGACAGGACATTATCATCAACGATCCGGGTAATGAAGAAGTCAGTCAGCCTCATTTCTGGGGTATCGATGGATGGGCCGATGATAATTGTGAAGTCAATTTATCTGTCCGGGTCCGGGTATTTAATGATTGTACAGGAGATGATCTTCCGGGCGATGCTCCGGCAGGTGCAGTCAGATTAATAGAACGAAGATTTAGCGCAAGTGATGGGAATGAAGGTATAGCTCCGGGTACATGTACACAGCGTATCTGGGTTGTCGACTTCGATCCTTTCTATATCACCGATGTGACTTGCAACAATAATAATCCGAATGATGGAGTCATCTGGCCATGTGATGTAGTATTAGTCACTTGTCCTGATGATCTGAGTGGAACCGGTGAACCAGTCGTCTTTGATGATGCCTGTAGCCTGATCGGTGTCGCTTATGAAGATACCAGGTTTGATTTTGTGGATGGTGCATGTTTCAAGATCCTGCGCCGCTGGTCAGTCATCGATTGGTGCCAGTATGATCCGCTTACAGGAGAAGGTTTATGGCATTATACACAAGTGATCAAAGTCAATGATCATGAAGGCCCTGAACTCCTTGACTGTCCTGTAGGACCCGTTGTATTGTGTGTTGCTGATCCGGGTGTAACACTTCCGGACAACAACCAGGCATTCCTCGGTGAGGACAATCCATTGTCATCAAGCTGTAGTGCACATCTTAACCTGTGCCAGACCGTGCATGAAACATGCAGCGAGTTTGTCAAATTTGATGTCAAAATCTATCCGTTCAACGGGCATGAGTTTATCCAGGTAAAATCTGTCACATCAGTTCCTGTTGATACCACAACTAATAATGCAGTGTTATGCTTTGATACAAGAGAGAGTAGTATTCAGTCTATACGCTTGAATGGTATTCCTTACAACAGTCCGTTCTGTGGTAATTACCATCGAATCCTGTGGAGTATACAGGATGGCTGCGGCAACTGGAGTACATGTGAATATTTATTCCGCCTTGAAGACTGCAAACAACCATCACCGGTCTGTATCAATGGATTGAGTACAGTCCTGATGCCTGTCGGTTGTGAAATCATCTTGTGGGCTAAAGATTTTGATGCATCCAGCTTTGATGATTGCACACCTGCTGACGAGCTTCTGTTTAGCTTCAGTGGTGACAGCTATCAGCCAAGCCAGTTATTTAATGTAGATAATATTCCTGCATTTGGTGTAGAGGTATCGATCAACATTTGGGTAGCAGATGGCGGTACAGATGATAACTGTAATGGTACCATTAGTTGGGATGAACGTAATAAAGATTTTTGCACGACGACTGTGGTCTTTACCGACAACACAGGCGATTGTACTTCTTCCAGCTCACTCGTTCAGGGACATATTCTGACAGAATTTGATGAACCTGTCGAACATGTCATCGTGAAGCTGACCAAGGACAATACCACGATCAATTCCATGACGACCGTTGAGACGGGCAAATACTTATTGGCCATTCCTCCGATTATTGGTCAGCGATATGACATCGAACCAAAACGCAATGACCAGCATCGCAATGGCGTCAGCACACTTGACCTTGTACGCATCCAGAAACATCTGCTTGGTAAACAATATTTCGAATCACCCTATCAGTACATCGCCGCCGATGCGACTAACAATCAGCAAGTCAGCGCAATCGACCTGATCGAGATCCGGAAACTGATCCTGGGTATTTATGTTGAATTCCCAAGCAACCAGAGCTGGAGGTTCGTAGACAGAAATTCAGTTATTTCTGATCCGACAAACCCATGGCCATTCCAGGAAATAATCAGCATACAATATGATGGAACTTCATTCAGTGGCCTGGATTTTACGGGTGTGAAAATTGGTGACGTCAATAATACGGTGATCGCGAATGCAACGAAAATCCTTCCGCGTGAAGGCAGAAGAGTGATCTATGTCAAATCAGAATCTGCTGAGTATGTTCAGGCGGGACAAGAAGTCGGCGTGATGTTGACTATCCCGGAAACAGTAGCCGGATTCCAATGGACATTAGAGGCTTCTGGTCTTGAATACAAAGGCGTCAGCAGTGAAGAAATAAGGATCTCTGATGAGAATGTTGGCAGACTCGACAATGGAATCATCACGATGAGCTGGAATAATCCGGAACTCAATCCTTCAGCCATGAAAGAAATCAAACTGGAGCTGCAATTTATTGCCAGACAAAGCGGTAAAGTCGCAGATATGTTGTCCATGTCGGGAAAAGTCACAGCAGCAGAGGCTTATACCCTTACCGATGAGATACTGGATGTCAAACTGGACAATAGAAATGCGCAGTCGGCTGCTGATTTTGCACTATATCAAAATGAGCCCAATCCATGGACAGGAACAACTTTCATCCGGTTTGATCTGCCTGAATCAAGTCAAGTCAAACTCACATTCTTTGATATCTCAGGCAAAGTGATCAAAGTCATCGAAGGTGAGTTTGCAGCTGGTGAGAATAGTATCCAGGTTAACAAAAAAGAAATGTCTGCTCAGGGCGTGATCTATTATCGACTTGATAGCGGTAACTACAGTGCAACGAAGAAAATGATTCGCATCGAATAATAAGATTTTGGTAAAGACGATTTTAGTGAAAAAGTCCCGGATGGTATCCGGGGCTTTTTTTATTTGTATCACACACATACAAACTCATAGTGCAGCCATCTCTCGTGAATACGGTTTAACTTTGGAATCGTATGTATGACATCATCCTTAGTTTTATCACGGCCTTTATTCTTGTCTACATGGCCATTCCGAGCATTATCAATATTGCAAAGGTCAAGCAATTGTATGATGTGCCGGATGAGCGGAAATCACATGAAGAGGTTGTACCCACCCTTGGCGGAGTAGCCATCTTTGCCGGTGTCATTTTCAGTATTATCCTCTGGACACCATTCGATGTGTTTGGTGATCTTCAATACATACTCTGCGCCTTCATCATTATTTTTTTGATCGGAGCCAAGGATGATATTCTGCCCATGTCCCCTTACCGCAAATTGATGGGACAAATTTTTGCCTGCTTCATTTTGGTATTTAAAGCCCAGGTGAGGATTACAAGCCTGTATGGGATCTTCGGTGTGTACGAGATACCGGTCATTATCTCCATCATCCTGTCGATGTTTACGATCCTGGTCATCATCAATGCATTCAACCTGATCGATGGAATCAATGGACTATCGGGCAGCCTGGCGACATTGATATCTCTTTCGATGGGAACCTGGTTTTTTCTGATCGATCGCACAGAGCTGGCCATTATTGCTTTTTCGCTGGCAGGGGCTTGTATTGCATTTCTGCGCTATAATATCACACCCGCAAGGATCTTTATGGGAGATACCGGCTCGATGCTGATCGGTCTTGTATCAGCGATCATGGTGATTGAATTCATTGAGATTCACAGCGAAATTCAGGACTCCCCTTACGCTTTTAAAGCGGTACCGGCTGTGGCGGTTGGCATT
>JANMVA010000161.1:0-3695 GCA_031392195.1 Saprospiraceae bacterium
CAGGCTGGTATACATTGGTGATCGCAGTAAGCATTGTCGGTGATCCCTGCAATGCGGTGCGCTGCATGTAATGTTTTACTCCACGTAATCCTCCCATTTCTTCACCACCACCCGCTCTTCCAGGACCACCATGAGTCAGCATTGGCAAAGGTGATCCATGTCCTGTATTTTCTTTTGCTGTTTCCCTGTTGAAAACAAGGATCCTGCCGTGATGGGATGCTGCTCCTAAAACAAATTCACGTGCGATTTTATGATCGTGAGTTGCAATTGAACAAACCAGTGATCCTTTGCCCATTTTTGAGATCTCAATGGCTTCATCGAGATTGTGATAAGGCATCAGGGTTGACACAGGACCAAATGCTTCAATTTCGTGAACTGCTGTTGATGTCAGTGGGTTTTCATTGACGAGAAGAATTGGAGAGAGGAATGAGCCTTTCGTTGCATCAGCTCCGACCAATTCAACTTTTTGCGGATCACCATATGCGATCGTTGTTTCCCTTAAAAGTTTTACAATCTGATTGCGTACTTCTTCTACTTGTGATTTTCCGGCTAACGCACCCATGCGTACACCCTCAACTTGCGGATCGCCGATGACGGTTTGAGATAAAGCTTTACTAATTGCAATCTGAACATCTTCGAGCAAGTGTGCAGGAACTAATGCGCGCCTTATTCCCGTACAACGCTGACCGCATTTCAGCGTCATTTCTTTTCTGACTTCTTTGACAAACAAATCAAATTCTTCGGTGCCCGGAACAGCATCTTCTCCCAACACACTACAATTAAGTGAATCAGCTTCCAGGTTAAATGGAACAGCTTCTGAAATGATTCTCGGATGTGCTTTTAATTGTTGTCCTGTGGAAGCCGAACCTGTAAATGTTACAACATCCTGTGATTGCACATGATCAAGGATGCCTTGTGCAGAGCCAACTAACAATTGGACTGCGCCTTCAGGTAAAATTCCTGAGACGATAATGTCACGAAACATGGCTTCGGTGACATAGGATGTTATCGTTGCAGGTTTCACAATAGCGGGCATGCCCGCAAGCAAATTGACTGCGATTTTTTCCAACATTCCCCAGATGGGGAAGTTGAATGCATTGATATGTATGGCAATCCCTTGCCTTGGTACCATGATGTGATGGCCCATGAACTGGCCTGTCCTGGACAGATTGATCGCTTCACCGTCTACGAAGAATGGCTGATCCGGAAAGCGGCGGCGTAAACTTGCATTGGAAAAAAGATTTCCGATCCCCCCTTCGATGTCAACCCAGCTATCTGCTTTTGTGGCACCGGTCTGGTAACTAATGGGATAGTATTTGTCTTTACGATCGTGTAGAAATAATGCTAAAGCTTTGAGCATACGACCGCGCTCATGAAAAGTCATTTTGCGCAACACAGGGCCGCCTTTTTTGCGTCCGTATTCCAGAATCGATTCGAAATCCAAACCTCCTGCTCTCGAATAAGCAATTGTATTGCCATGGATGGCATGAACTAAATCAGTTTGCTTCCCTTCACCGGGAGTCCACTGACCAGACACATAATTTTCAAGTACCTGCATTGAAATAAAAATAATTGATCGGAAATTATTTTTTCATGACGAGGATCTTCTCCATGCCGGCTTGACCTTTATCACTCTCCCATCGAATAAAGTAAATACCATCTGCCAGATGATGATTGAATCCATTTTGAAGAGCATCGGCTTGCATTTTGAAAGAAGAAACTATGCGGCCATTCGCATCGGTGATCCGGAATGAAACTTCATTTCCTTCGATTTTCTCAACTGATTTAATGTCAATATGTGAAGTTGTCACCGGATTAGGATAGAAAAGTAATCCATTGTTGGAACTCCAATGATCATGCACACCGGTAATTCCTTCAGTCACCTTGAAATTGTCAACATGAACTTTCAAATAATAATCACCTGTACCATTCGTTGTGTCGATGGCCTCGAACAAGATCTGCACATTATCCTTTGGACCATCTATGTCAAGCGGGAATGTATATGGAGTCCAGGTTCCGGCATGCTGCGGGTTTGAAAACGAATCAATTAAAACAGTATCGATATTATTCGTCCAATACACTTTAAAGCCGATGTATTGATTCGGCGGATATTCGCAGAGCCAAAAATCAAAAGAAAGAATGGGCTCAATGATATTTTCCAGGTTCATCGAAGGTGAGATCAATACCGTAGTGCCACCACTGACTTCATCGATCGCAGCATTTTGAGTGGGCGCCAATCCGGTAGAATAAAGATTTTTCCCAATATCAAAAGGAGAATCAGTTGTTGAACCACATTGATATACGTCCCACAATTTTTGACCACCCGGAATGCCTCTTTTCCATTCACCTTCTTCGACTTGACCATCAATAAACCAACCCAGATCAAGATCAAAATCGTCCTTGTAGCCCGGCTGAACTGTCAGTGTAATATTTTGAGAAGTATTGACAAGGATTTCTGTTTCGGTAGTGAATCCCCACACACCTGCCTGTACTTCATACAGACCTTCATACACAGCCTGTATTGAAAAATTTCCGTTCATATCTGCAGTTAGTTCATAAATGCCATCGGGGCCTGATAACAGAACTTTTGCAAAAGAGACAGGGGCATTGTTGTTATCAATGACTTTACCGATAAATGTATGAACAGGTAGCGGCTTCAATTCTACTGTAGGTGTAAGCACAACACCATTGATAAATTCTCCCACTATGGTTTTGGGATAATAACCTTCTTTAGTTATCAGGATATTATAAATGCCCGGGATTGCCTTTCCGGTTTTAAATGTTCCGTCAAATTTGGAAAGTTCCGGTAAAACAATTTCATTACTGATGATTGAAACGTTAGCTCCCTGCAACGGATTTTTTGTAATGGAATCCAGGACAACTCCTTCGAGGAATGCAGCTCTGACATAATTCGGAATGAACACATACAAACCTGTATTCCGGTCAGAACTAATAATTTTTCCGGAGGGTAAAAAGGGATAAGTAGCCCACACACCAACAAAGTCTCCATCTGGGCCAAGAAATGAATCAAAGCTCCCGACTTCCACGAGATTGTTTGGTCGCGAGCCATCCACGATCAATGTTCCGCTTGAATAATAAGCAATCACCAGAAAGTCATTCCAAACATATACGTTGTGAGGGATCGTTCCTCTTCCTTCAACAGCTGCCTGCCTGAATCGATCCACTTCTATAATATTCGCCGGATCAGATATGTCATATGCAGCTACATAGGCATTCGCTCTTTCATCCGTTGTATACATATACCTGCTGTCATCTGAAAGCCATGCATTATGAGTAAACTCATATGGTGTTTTTACTCTGCCAAGAAAGGTGACATTCTGCGGATCGTGAACATCATAAATCGAAAGATCACCGGGATAAATTTCTGCACTATATAAAATGCTGTCTCGTGCATAGACATCATGTGAATAAATGGGAGGAGCATAGCCCAGGAAAACCGGGTCTGTCGGGCTGTTTTTTACATCGATAATGACGACACCGCCGCTGTTCACATTGGTGCCATTGAGATAGGCCAGGCCGTATTCATCAATAAACAAGGTATGGGCTTTGAGAAATGGCTTGGGACCACGTCGTCGATGGGGCCGGTGAGCCGCCAGTGTTTGCGGAGGCCGTCGGGCGGCCCGCTCGCGTGCCATTGGCCGCCGATTTTCTCGACGTGAGTGTGGTGTTGCCTG
>JANMVA010000174.1:0-5023 GCA_031392195.1 Saprospiraceae bacterium
AGGTGTAGTGAGAGAAAATGTTTTTGGTTACTTTTTTCCGGAAAAAAAGTAACAAGAGAGGTCTTCTGCGGCAGATTGGATAGTAGGATATCGGAAATGATATCCTTCTTCAACGATCCTTTCCGGAATTGCATTGCAACTTTCAAAAAGTACACTGTGCATTTCACCTAGTAAAATGGAGAGAACAAATTGCGGAACACTTGCTACTATTCGTTTGGGTTTCAAGTATTGATTGAATGTTTTCACAAGGTTGTGATTGGAAACCGGATTAGGAGATGTGCCTAAATAGATCCCATTGGCTTTTTGATTTTCAATGATAAACAGTATCATGTTGACAAGATCAAGTATATGGATCCAGGCCCAAAATTGTTTTCCATTTCCGAAATAAGGGAACACGCCAAGCTTTGCTTTTTCCAATAATTCATACAACGCTCCACCTTCGCGACTCAACACAATTCCTGTTCGCAACACAGCTGTTCGAATACCCAATTTGGCAATTTCGAAATGGCTCCTTTCCCAATCCATGACCAGTTTGATCACCCAATTATCACCGGGATCTATTGGTGAGTCTTCGGTTATGATTTCATCGCCCCTGTCGCCATAAATCCCAATCCCGGATGCACCGATGTACATGTTTGTTTTCAGTAAACCTTCCCGGAGATACGCTTCGAGTGTTGCTGAAGAAAGCAGCCTGCTGTCAATGATTTCTTTTTTCTTTTCTGCTGTCCAACGGCCTTCGGAGAGTGAAGCACCTGTCATATTGATAATGGCATCAAATGTCATTGGTGATGACAATTCGATTTTCTTTTCCCCAGGACTCCACCTGATCCGGCCAGAGCCTTCATGTCTGCTCAGTAGTAGTATATCATAGCCCTTTGCAGTTGCCACATTTGAAATGGCTGTACCGATCAGGCCACTGCCGCCTGCGATCAAGATCCGGGGTTTTATATCCATCACCTATAAAAGTATCACAAGTCAGGATGAATTGCGTGTTGTGGGCTAATGATCCTTACTAAAACTCAAGGCCTGCGTTATCTTTGACCAATGATCAAGAAGGGATATTGCTTCATTACGGTTTCGGTTTGCCTGATTTTCAACTTAAGTATGTCGTGTAAAAGGGAAGAAGATCCTGCTTCAGGATTTTCACTCAACGTACGACTACCGAGCGAGCCTGAAAATCTTCATCCGTTATTCTCGAAGGGATATGGCATACAGATAAACGGTCTTATTATGTTGCCCCTAGCCGAATTTGATCCATTGAGCTTAGAGCTTTCTCCATTATTGATCACAGAAATTCCGGTTGGTGAGGAATTGACGAGTGGTGATCATGCCGGCGGTAAATTGTATAAAATGAATTTCCGGCCTGAGGCAACTTGGGACAACGGCAATCCGATAACAGCAAAAGATTACTTATTTACGATTAAAGCAGCCTATAATCCACACATTTCAGGAACAAGCCTGACAAATTATTTTTCCTTTCTTTCCGAAATCGTTTTAGATTCAACTGACCCGAAAGCATTGAACATATTTGTTGATAGTAATTATATCCTATCATTGGATGCCATCACCAATTTCAATATTTATCCGGCCCATGTATATGACCCGGAAAATATCATGTCCGGATTTACATTGGATGAATTGAGAGATCCTGAAAAACAATGGACACCGGAACAGGATACATTATTGAAACAATTTGCCACTCAATTTGAATCTGTTCAATTTCTCAGAGAAAAGATTGAAGGTTCGGGACCATATCAATTTGACAGCTGGGTGACCGGTGAATATATCCGGTTGAAAAGAAAAGAAAACTGGTGGGGCGACAAGCTCACAGATCCTCCCCTGGGGCTTCAGGCATATCCGCAGGAAATCAACTATCGGATCATAACAGATGCGGCAACAGCGGAAGCTGCATTGAAAGCGCATGAGACTGATGTGTTAGCCGAAATGCCACCTGCTTCATTTATGAAAATGAAAAATGATCCGGAGTGGAAAGATAAATTTGAGTTTATCACACCTTCTCTGTTGCAGATCAATTACCTCGAATTAAATAACCGCGATGTCGTTCTTTCTGATCCCAGGATCCGTAAAGCATTAGCGTATACAATCGATTATGATGGCATCATGAATAATCTACTGATGGGCCTGGGCCAACGCACGATCGGACCAATCCATCCTCAACGAAGTTATTTCCATAAAGATCTCAAACCGATCAGTCAGGATTTATCCCAATCTCTTGCATTGATCAAAGAAGCAGGCTGGAGTGATACCAATGGCAATGGCACACCTGACAAATTCATCAATGGAAAGCTTGAAGAGTTGACTGTCACTATGAAGATCACCAATAAAGAAGAAGGCCAGTCACTCGCATCCATCGTTAAAGACAATGCAAGAAAAGCAGGTTTCGATGTGCAGATCGAAGTGGTGGATCCAAGCCAGTTCAACCAGGATGTGCGTCAATATAATTTTGATATTGTCCCGATGCGCGGCCGTGCAAACCCAACAGTGGATGATCCTTATTCAGCTTTTTATTCCACAAGCACAGGAAATCGAAGTGGCTTCAAAAGTCAACAGGCAGATGATGCGATCAATGAGATCAGGACTGCTGAATCAATTGCTGAAAGGGATTCCAATTATTACGAGCTGCAGGAGATCATCTACAATGACCAACCCGGTATCTATTTATACGTCCCCCTAGAAAGAATCGTCGTCTCTAAAAAATACAAGGTCATCACTTCATCCCGCAAGCCCGGCTATTTTGAAAACCTGTTTCAGCTGCAGGGTAATTAAGCTAAAATGATAAAATTCCTCTTCAGGAGATTTCTCTATGCCCTCTTGTTATTATGGATCATTTCCATCATTGCATTTTGGTTGAGCAAACAAGTTCCCGGAGATGAAGTGCTCGATTATCTCAGCATTGATGACAGGGGATATTCAGCAGAATCCAATCCTGTCCAGTACAGATTGGCTTATCAACGTGTTGCAAAACAAAGAGGTCTTGATCTACCTCATTTTTATTTTTCAATATCACCTGCTTCTATACCGGATTCAATCAATCGCATTCTACCTTTTGCAGAACGGGACGCAGTGAAAGATTGGATTATCCAAAGCAATAGACCTGTTGAGGCATTTGCATTTTATAAATTACTCCGGGAAGGATTATTTTTGAATTGCCCAACCTCTTCGATACAACAATCCGGCAATCAACATTGTCAGTTCTATGATCAGTCATTGTGGACTTCTGATTTGGAAACGATCAGGGACCGGGCTGTTGCATTACAGAATGAAGTGATGAATCGTGATTCACTTCCGGATCAAAACATAAGTCAGGTCATAGCCTTGAGTAGTGATTTAATCAGGGCATCATCCAATGGAAAAAATATTCATTGGTTGCCTGATGTTCAATGGCATGGTACGAACAACCAATATCATCAATGGATGTCGGGATTATTGTTACAAAAGCCATTGACGTCACTTGTCGATGGCCGGGATGCATGGTCTAAAATCTATGGTGCTTTAAAATGGACAGCTTTATTGAATGGCATTGCTTTTCTTCTTGCATTATTTTTCGGAATGTTGATTGGTATCTGGAGCGGAACGCATGATGGCACGAAAAGGGAACGATATATCAACTGGATCCTCTTTGCTTTTTTTGCGATCCCATCTTTCTGGCTTGGGACCTTGCTGATTTATTTTTTCTCATCTGGTGAATGGCTGAGCATATTTCCTGCAGGAGGATTAGGACCCTATCACGCTGCAGATCATTTTCTTGAAAAATCTATCATCCTGTCCCGTCACTTCTTTCTACCGGTTACGTGTCTTGCCATCGGTGCAGTTGCATACATCTCCAGGCAAATGAAACAATCGGTATTGCATGAATTCAGGCAACCATATGTCAGATCCTTGCGTGCACAGGGTATTTCTGAGAATACAATTACGAACAAGCATGTCATTCGCAATGCATTATTCCCGATCATAACGATTATCGGTGGTTCTATTCCGGCCTTGTTATCCGGTTCTCTGATCATCGAAGTCATCTTCAGCATTCCCGGCATGGGGCGACTGATGTATGCGAGTTTGTTGTCGCGTGACTGGCCTGTTGCATTTCCCATATTGATGCTGGGTGCGATCGTGACCATCTTCAGCTACATCATCACGGATATCATCTATCGCCGGGCAGATCCGCGTGTCAAAACCACGGAATCATGACAAGTCGCAAAAAAATATGGCGACAACTTCCGGGTTGGAATGAATCGCGAGGTGCAAGATGGGCATGGATCTTTTTATTTGTGATTGGATTCTTTGCGCTCACAGGTCCTTTCATCGCGAATGAGAAACCATATCTGTGCCGGTTGGAAGGGAAAACTTATTTTCCTATTTTTTCAGGAATATCAGCATCCACATTATCCGAACGTCATCCTGCATCTTCTCCGGTCGATTGGCTGACCACAGATTTTGAATCGATCTGGCGTACACCGATTCCTTACAGTCATCATACGATTGATTTGAAATCCGGTTCTAACCTTAGTCCGTTTGACAGATCTGAATCGATCAGGTTTCGTCATTGGTTAGGGACTGATCCTTTAGGTCGTGATGTATTGGCGGGAATGATAAGGGGTTGCAGAGTGAGTTTGTTGATTGGTTTAGGTTCGATGTTACTGGCTTTATTGATTGGAGTGCCGTTGGGATCCGCTGCAGCGTATTGGGGCAATCAACAATGGCGCGTTTCAATTGTACAGATGATGCTGATCATGGTGTTGAGTGTTTTGGTGCTTTATTTATTCTGGTTGCCACTCAGCTTCATGATGAAGTTTGGTTTATTCGTAATGCTGATGGCTATCATCATTCTGTTATGGAAACTGGCAGGCAGGATGAATTCAAAACAAATTTCGGTACCGGTGGATCAGTTTGTCATGGGGTTAGGTAGTATTATAGATAGTTTTCCCGGCTTGTTTATTATCCTGATCCTGTTATTCATCATTCCTGTGAAGGGCTGGTTGATTGTGTTATTGGCAATTGCATTATT
>JANMVA010000175.1:0-2949 GCA_031392195.1 Saprospiraceae bacterium
ATTCAATGTGGCACCTCGCCCGTTTGTATGAATATCAATTCAATGATCTTGAAAAAGCAAAGTCATTCTATGAAAAGCTGTTCATGGATTACAGTGACAGCACCTTTGCGATTGATGCGCGGAAGCGGTTTCGGGAACTGCGGGGAGACTTTGAACCTGAGGGGGAGCAGATGCAGTAGAACGTGAGAACGTGAGAACGCCAAAGCACGGCTTTGGTCCCGCCATCTGAAAGATGCCAGCGGGATGAGAGACGTGAGAAACGTGAGCTGTGAGCCGTGAATCGTCAACCGTGATCCGCATGACAGTGCTAACTATCCTTTTGCGCGTGAGGCCCGGGGTTGCAAGAATGAAAGAGCGTGCAACGCGATAATCATTCGCACACAGGGGTAGGGGTAGCGCCGCCCACAAGAGAACGTGAGAACGTGAGAACGAACCAAATGCGATCTATAACTTTTATTCTCTTTTTAGTATTTAAAGCAGGAACTTCCTTCTGTCAAGATGACTTGTCATTGGCCCTTGTTCCTAAGCCCTCAACCAGGTTAGCAAACCTCATATTAACTTCTCCAACTCTCAATACGTTTGATACAATTGCATCATGTTCCCAATATTATAGATTGATTGACTATATTATTAAATCTAAAGATTCGGTATGTGTGATATTTAAGGAAAATAGCTTTATGTATAGCTATATGCAATTAATAAAAAACCCTATCAGCAAGGGTTGGGAAACAGACACAATGGCTATGTGGAATACTGAAGGTGTATCAACTCAAAATGTTAATATTACAACAGTCCCTATAAAATATGAGTTGTTGGATTATTATAATGTACAGAAGATTTTATTTGATCGAAAAGAGGTAATGCCTCTTCCTTCCAAGAAAAGCATGAGATTAAGAAGTAGGGATTAAATAAACTTAACCTATCTCAGCATGAATATTGAATCTTCCTATTGAGGCTTGATTTTAATTTCGCCTCCGCCTCCGCCTCTTTTCAGCTATCCACTTTATCCTTCTCAATCAATCTAAATCCATTTCCATGAATATTCATAATCTGCAGGTTGGGATCCTTGCTCAGATATTTGCGAAGCTTGGTGACGAATACATCCATGGAGCGGGCGGTGAAATAATTGTCTTCGCCCCAGATCTTGGCTAATGCTTCTGCGCGGGTGAGAACGTCATTTTTATGCTGGCAGAACATTTTGAGCAAGTGGGCTTCTTTCGGAGAAAGTTTTTCACGCTCTACTCCATTCGTGCCTTGCCAGGAAAGAATGCGCAATGGATAGTTGAAATGATATTCACCGATATGGTATTCTTTGACTTCGTCTTCTTTCTCGGCACCTTTATTTACCCTGCGCAGGATTGCCTGGATGCGCAACAATAATTCTTCAGAATTAAAGGGCTTGGCCAGGTAGTCATCTGCACCGATTTTAAATCCTTCGAGGATATCTTCCTTGAGATTTTTCGCTGTGAGGAAAATGATGGGCATTTCTTTGTCTTTCTCACGCACTTCTTTCGCGAGGGTGAATCCGTCTTTGCTAGGCATCATCACATCGAAGATGCACAGATCAAAGCTTCCCTTCCGATATGTTTCAAATCCAGCGACACCGTCCGAAGCAAGTGTGACATCATAATCGTGCATTTCGAGGTAGGACTTCAACACATCACCGAAATTCTGGTCGTCTTCTACGAGTAATATTTTGCTTGCTGACATATTTTTTCAAATTTCAGGTTCTCAAACCGAAAAATCAAGTTTTGATCTACTTTAAATTTTTTTGCCTCGCGGGAAGAAAAATCGAAAAGCGGCTTCCTTTACCCAGTTCACTTTTGACCTCAATACTTCCCTGATGAGCACTTGTAATGGCCTTCACATAACTCAGCCCTAAACCAAACCCTTTTACGTCATGAAGGTTGCCGGTATGGACCCGGTAGAACTTATCAAAGATATGTTTTTGGTCCTCTTTGGTCATCCCGATCCCCTTATCCTCCACATTGATCTGAATTCCGCCATTGACATTAAACGTGCTGATGGTGATTTCTGGTGGGTTGGCAGAGTATTTATTTGCATTGTCCAACAAATTATGGATCACATTGGAGAGATGTGTCTGGTCGCCTTCCACCATCGGCTTAGCGGCGTCCAGTTGAATTGAGATATTGCCTTCCCGCTGTTGAACCTGAAGACTGAGGTGCTCAACTGCCTGGTTGATCAAATCATGTAAATCGACTTCCGCAATCTTTAGGTCGAAATCTTTTTTATCGATCTGGGCCATCTGCAGCACCTTCTCCACTTGCTGCAACATGCGCTTATTTTCCTGCTTGATGATCCCGATGAAGCGATTGATCTTTAATTCATCACTGATCACCTTCGGACTGGCGATAGAATCCGCAGCCAGTGAAATCGTAGCTATAGGAGTTTTAAATTCATGTGTCATGTTGTTGATAAAGTCAGTCTTCATCTCTGAAACTTTTTTCTGTCGCAGAATAACATGAATGGTGTAAGAAAAACAGAACAAGATCAATCCTGTAAATAAAACGGCCGCCAGCATTGTGGGCAACAATGAATACCAGAGCCAGCTTTTCTTATTTGGAAAATGCAGATTGAGCCAACCCGGTGAGCTTTTTATGTCGCTGCGATAGAGTGCAACCTGGTATTTGGAATTAAAAAGAGTTCTCGATTCAGGTGTATCCGAATGACTGACTTCAGAATCATCCATCGAACCGACCACGTAATTTCCGTTGATGATGATGAAATTGCTGTCTGAAGATTGAATGACACCATACTGATATGGTAAATTGATACTGCGGCTTTTCAATTCTTCATCGATGAAGAGCGTGAGCTTTTTGGGATCAATACGTTCTGAAATATCTGGAGGATCGTATCTGCGTTTTTCATCGAGGAGTTCCCAATAGGTGCTTTGTCGTTGCCAGCTATCCATCGGATCCATGAGTGATT
>JANMVA010000509.1:0-12204 GCA_031392195.1 Saprospiraceae bacterium
TGAGAACCCGCGATGGATATTTTCCACTTTTAATTCTCCATAACGCATATCAAATTTTCCTGCCTTCATCAATTCATTAATAATGATACCGGTATATCCGGATTCCGCATCTATCTGTCCAACTTGCTCAACCTCAAAATCATCATACTTGCCATTGTATTTAATATCACCAATGGAAATGGCATGCAGATCACTGTAAGCTGAGGTCATGTCCAGCGATTCGAATGTTCCTGATTTGACATCTGTATACTTGACATCCATGCGCACATTTTTTCCATCTTCCATTTCCAGATCGGAAAAGGCCAGTACTATATCCCCATCCCTGATCTGCGAAATACTGCCGTCACTATAGGCCATGTCGAGGTCTAGTTTGGCATTGATATCTCCTGATCGCAGATCTCCATAAGCCAGGTCTATTGTGATATCCCTGTCAGTAGTCTCCAGGTATATGTTGCCATATTTGTGCCGTAGGTCGAGATATACATCTACCGGCACGGTTACCTGGTAATTAATATTCATATTCACTTTGCCGCTACTAAACCATGAAGTCCATCCATTAGATGCTTCGATTTCCGTACGGGCACTGACACGGTTATTTCCCTCAGCAAATTCAACAGATATCCTGTCTACTGCTTCCTGTGCTTTTTTCTCTGAGCCTGCTGTAACCGAAATGAGGACATCTATTTTCACTTTGTTAGAAGAACCGATTGCAATATCAATATTGCCATACTTATTGCTCAATTCTACTCTTCCATTGGATTGGATAGAAAAATCGCGGGTGATTCTTTTCTCCACTTTTTCTCCGGCATTTCCTGCGAAAACAAACAGAGGAAATAACCAAAGGACTAGACTACATTTTAATAACATCCTGTTCATTGGATTTATATTTATCAACACGGTTTAATACTTCTTCCATCACTTCCAGCTTCTGCTGCTGGTGCCTGATCATGGCACTTAAAAGCACCTGTGCATCCGCATTCGGATCTTCCATCAATTGTGTTTTCAGTTGCAGGTATACTTCATCGAGCACGCGGATGTCGGTCATCACTTCATCACGCACAGGAAGTGTTTTGATCTGTTCCATTTTAGCGCTGATGCGTGATTCATAATATTGTTCCGTTTCCTGGTATTCCTGCCATGCAGCCATTGGCGGTTCCTTCCGAACATTTGTGCCCAGTATATAACCCAGCGACATGATCAACAGTGCGCTTGCTGCTACTGCGGACCATTTCCACAACAAATGTACCTTCGGTTTTTCGCCGCTGATTTTATTCCATACACCCGGAGGAGCTTTCAGATCATCGAAGTCATCCCGGTGATCCCTGATAAAATCCTCAAGTCCTGTTTGCTTTTTCATGCTTTTACTTTCTCATTTAATATTTCTCTCAGCTTTGCTTTGGCGCGGCTGAATTGTGATTTAGAACCTGTCTCCTGAATTCCCAGGATAGTAGCTATTTCTGCATGATCATATCCTTCGATGAGGTACATGGTCAATACCTGTCTGTATCCGTCCGGCAATCTCATGATGGCATTTTTTACGCGTTTGACTTCATATTCATTTTCATCCGCATCATATGGCTCATCATCATGAATATCATATCCATGGCGTTCATCCATTTCTTCAAAAACGATTTTCCGTTTTTTCAAATGGTTGAGGCAATGATTGATCACGATGCGTTTGATCCATGCGCCCAGTGTCGAATCTCCCCGGAATGTATCGAGTCGCCTGAAGACGTCAATGAATGATTCTTGCAAAGCATCTTCAGCTTCTGTTGCTGATCCAAGGAAGCGATAGCAAACGTTGTACATCGCATCACAATATTGCTTGTACATCCGATGCTGGGCCACCCGGTTGCCATTCAGGCATGCAGTGATCAGCGATGTCTCAGCGTCTGAATACATCCGTCTTGTCGCGTCTAGATTTGCCGGGAAGGACAACTTCCATCATTACAGGTTGCATATATGGCCAAAATTGTCCAATTGTAACTCTGCAGAAGCCGGATCAATTGCCGTTGAAAATGAAGGCAGAGAGGATAAGATACATAATGGTCATGGGATTAACATCTTGTTAGAGTAAGGCCGGAAGGGGGCATGAATATA
Organism: Saprospiraceae bacterium; assembly: GCA_031392195.1. Taxonomy (GTDB): domain Bacteria; phylum Bacteroidota; class Bacteroidia; order Chitinophagales; family Saprospiraceae; genus Opimibacter. The sequence continues at coordinate 2,101 of JANMVA010000509.1, forward strand.
TAACCGCCTGATAATATTTGCTTTATACTGAAATTTAATGCGTTTTAACTGCTTTTACAATGAAGGATAATTTAGCTCCTCCTTTCTCAGGAACACAAGTCATATCAGGCCATTCAATTATCTTTGTGTACATCTCTAATTTTTAAAATCCTCCTATGAAAATCTTTAAATTCCAAATCATTTTATGTGCGCTGATGTTCGGACTCATCGCTTGTGGCGGTAATAAAGCCGAAGTGACCGATCAGCAAACTACTATCGATTCCATCACCGCTGCTAATCCGGCTATGACAACATCTGCCGGAGTTCCGGGACAAAAACACTTCATGTGTCCTAAAAACTGTGAAGGAAGTGGTGGTGACGCTAAAGGCACATGCCCGGTCTGCGGATCAGAATATGTGCACAACCAGGCTTTTCACAACCAGGCGCCTGGTGCATCCACACCGGGTGAAGGCACTCCTATCACGATCAACCCTGATGAACTTCCAGCCGGCCTTACTACATCTCCGGGATCTACAACACCAGTCACTACTCAAACTCAACCAGTAGCCGCACAAAATGCTAAAGGCGATTGGCACTTTTCCTGCTCTAAAGTAGGTTGCGGCGGTGGTGCTGGAGCAGCCGGAAAATGCCCAAAATGTGGCGGGGAACTAGCGCATAACCAGGCATTTCACGCTCAATAAAAGAGAAGGATAACATTTTCCTGACGGAATAAGAAAAAGGGATATCGGAGTTGATCTTCGATATCCCTTTTTCTTTTAGTTGAGATGTGGGGGATGAGGCGTGAATCGTGAGACGTGAATCGTGAGGATTGAACGTGAGACGCGAATCGTGAATCGTAAAGTCAGTTTCCATATTAAGATGATATCAACAGGATTTTCGCACTACACGCAGGGTCCACGGACGGTTATTGAGCTGCAGCACATGGATGAGTTTTGCAGTCGAAGTACTTATTAGGATCGGTTATGATCATTCTCGTTTCAACAACAGATATTTCAATTGTGATGGATTTGTAGTTGCTTCCAGCATTCTGCATCTTTCCCCATGAACACATGTGTTTCTCATGCTTTGTTATTCTAATTTTCCAGTGTTCTCGTTTTCTCATTCTCTCGTTTTCTCATTTTCTCATTCTCCACTATTGATTCTGCCATGGCGGGGCACTCTACATTTGTTTTCTCACCCTCTCACTTTCTCACCTTCTCACATAAAAAAAGGCAACACCCTGACGATGTTGCCTTTTCTTATTGATGAATCAATTGTCGTTACAATTTGCTGAATTTGGATGGATACCATTCCCCCTCAGATTCAACCCAGATAAAGTAGATACCGGGTGTCAGATAACTGATATCAATCAATTTATTCGAATGATTGGCTGCATTGATCTTCATCTCTCTGCCATCTGTTCCCATCACTTTGACATTGGTAATGTCTCCATTGAAATCCAGGTTAAGGAAATCCTGGACCGGATTTGGATATACCATGAGTTCTTTTTCACCATTTTCTGCATCTGGATTTTCAATACCATCTACGGGTGATTGGGATACAGGAGCAGCAATTTCTTCGATGATGAAATCACCTTCGATCAGACCGCCTGCTACCAACTTAGTGATGGTCACTGCATCGATGAATACCTGGTCGTTATTATCACTTGCGTCTGCTATGATACGAAGCGTGCCTGTTGCGGTTGGAATAAAATTAGGAACCAGTACAGTTGTCGTGTAGAATGTATTGTTATTGAAGTTTGTGCCTCTTTTATAGGTAGCTATCGTGACCCAACCCGAACCATTATTATACTGCAAAAAGAAATCTTCAGCAGTTTCAAAGCTGAAGGCATAGAAATGGAAGTTGATCTGCAGACCAATCGCAGTCCTCAAATCAAAAGTCGGTGATGTCATTGCAGATGCAATACCAGAATCGTCAGCCAGGCGAATTGAATAGGAACCTTCGTAAGAATTAGAACTAATCACACGGGCCGCATCAACTCCACCGTCCAGCCAGCTGTCCCAACCAGTTTCAAAATAGCTTGCCAGGAGAATATTTCCACCGCCACCACCACCACATGGAGCACATGGGCCACCACAATCGATACCGGTTTCACCCTGGTTTTGGATTCCATCATTACATGTAGGACATGCAGGGCATGGACCTCCGCAGTCAATTCCGCTTTCACCCTGATTTTGAATTCCATCAGAGCAGGAACCACCTACAGCCGGAATAATGATCACTGTATAATCTTCTACTTCTCCATACGTGAACGAACCACATACAGGAGGATATGCATTGTACTGCATCGAAACACGCATCCGCGTCGTGATGGAAGCATTTCCCGCAGGAACGGTGAACGTGATATTGACAGCACCTGTTCCTGAACCTTGGCCTACATTCTCACCAGCGTCCGCCCAGTCAAGGTCACCATTATAATCTATCCACACTTTCCAGAATTCATTGTGGGCACCGGTGCCAAAACCGGGCGTCAGATTGATTGTGTTTTGTGATCCTTTTGTCAGACTCGTGCTCAATGCTATATAGTTGCCATATCCATTATTGTTATTGCTCGTGTTGTTGATTGTATTGAGGACCACCTTTTTGATGTGTTCAAAGGATGTATTTGTTCCCTGTGAAGCACAGTACTCAAGAGGAGGAGGTGGTGGAGGTATGCAGGAAGTAAGACAATTATTCACTGCATTGACCTTGCTTCGCAACACGTTACCAGGTTGAGGGCCAAAACCAAGATTAAAATTGATACCTACATTTTGAGTATGGCAATAGCTCATGATCGTGCCTCCGCCCGAAGGGATACCGGGATTGTTGCAAGTTCCTTCTACAGCAGCACACCCATCGATGGCAGTATTATTACCATTCCATGCGCAGGCATGTGTATGTTTTGATCCGACAAGGTGTCCCATTTCATGGGTGACGACCATTACTGACCAACTATAAGTAGGCACGTTAGCATATGTTGAACTGATGCTGCTGAAACCTTTTCTCCAGTCAGGATTTGTCTTGCACAGTCCGTCCAGGTAAGCGATACCACCACTGGCCTGGTAGGATACCAGCTTGGCGATGTTTCCATTGAATTCACCTGTGTTAGCCTCAAAGGACTGGAGCATAGCCAGAGAAGTGCTGCCTGAGTAAGGAGCCGGGGTTGTCCACGCTTTGATCTCACTGATGATCATATTGACAGACTCATTCGTATAAAGGATAAAACTTTGATTGAAAAGTCCGGTGATATAATTTGTAGCCGGTACACCTCCACCTTTCTGTGTTACAATATCATCATCGATCTCGATATAGACGCGCACACAATCACCCGCATCTCTGCTGGAGGTTGGCGGATTCAATTCTTCAGCGGTGTAAGGCAGGCCATCATCTGAAGTACCGCATTCAAACGATTCCTTTTTCTCCAGATCATTCTCATTATACAAGACGTGCTTGTTGTCGCGGTCATTTTGAATTCTTCCAAGGACCATATTACCATTGTCTGTGCTGATCATCCCCATGATCTCATCATTGAAAATGGAAATGGCTACCAGTGAATTAGGATCTCCGTCTACAATGCCTTTGTAATGGAGGCCCCGGTCATAAATAACAGGTGTATTGGGAGATTCACTTGTATACAAGGCAAAATCTTCTGCAAATATGTTGTTCCTGATGAGGATCAGTTTCGCTGATGATCGATCAGATACAGGAAGCGGTAATTCAATATAGTCAGCTTGACTATTGACAAGGCTTTCGATGGATTCCCTGTCGATGTTCAAAATGGTTCCTTTTTTCAGTCCCTCAAGGTCAAATGATCTGCTTTGCACATCATTGGTTTCGAACTTGAAAATCGGTGCAGACCGGAAGGTATGACCTTGGCCTCTTGTGTTGCTGATCTCGTTGTAGACAACTTTTTGACCGAAGGCGATGCTCCATGAGCATAAAATGAACAGGATCGCTGTAAATCGCATGATATAGCTTTAGTTAAAAAAGAAAAAATAATAGCAACCTCAAACCTCTTGGGGCACTTGGAATTTGGGGGAGATAAAAACAGCGGTAATTAGCTGAATCCTGGGTGAGATGGCAAAACTGATAGGCGGGGTCAGAAAACTTGGGCCAGATTCTGATGTATAATTTTGCTTTTCCTGCCTATCGGAGTACAAAAATTGTACTTGTTTGGTGGCTAGCCAAGCTTTTTTATGTTTTTAAGAAAAAAATCAGGGTTTAACCTTATATAATTCCAATGTCCCTGACAAAAATGACGTTTAAATGTAAGAGGAAGCGATTCTACTCTTCCTTTTTAGCATCCTCGAGCTTTTTCTCGACATTGCCAACAGCGGAGGTTTGGGAACCTATTTCCTTCTGAGCTAACTCTTGTTCCTTTAGATTTGTCTCGATATCCTTTTCGGCCTGGGCGATCCTTTTTTTAGAGTCTTCTATAACCTTGTGGAGGGAATCGTTTTCACGTTGCAGTTTGGAGAGATTATTTTCAGCTTTGGTCAGCAGCTTTTTCTGTTCTTCGAGTTCATTGCCGATTTGCTCAATTTTCACCTCGTGGGCAAAGTCTTTCAGAAAGTTGACTCCGGCAACATATTCCTTAGGATAGGCTGTGGAATTGACATATCCGTTCCCGACGTCAAACCAAACAGTCATTTTAGCTCCATCTCCTGTGTCTTCAGTGAGATTATAGACTTTAATCCGGTTAACACCTCCGATGTCAAGTATCTGGACATCCGGAGCAAGGCTTTCTTTGCTGCCTTTCACCCGCGCTACTTTGCCATATGGTTTCATGTATTCCTTCCACAGCGTCTCTACCATCTTGGTGTCTGCTCCGGGCAGCACGATCGAGAGCGCTGGCTGAGTCCCCGCCGTCATCGACTGAGTACATTCCAGCACCTGAGCTGAGATAAATTGGAGACCTGACAATGCTAACAGGAGAGTTAAAAGAGCAATTTTCATAGTTATAGAATTACAATGTGGAGGTTTATATAATTACAATCTCACTTACGAGAAGTACGTAGAATACAATCTCCAAAATAAGATAGTTTCAATATACCCAAAATTGTGGAATAATTAAAGGTTCACCACCCGAAAATGATGAACAAAAGAATTAGGACTGACTTGTTTAATAATCGGTAAAAAACTACTCCCGGGGCTTTACAATCGTGAAAACACGGGAAATATTGAAGCCAAAATGGATTTTTCCATCACCCCAGTTACCTACACTTTCAGCAATAAACCCTTTTTCGATCATCGAGGTACTGTTGGTGAAATGAAGCTGAAATACATGTCCACCGGTTTCAACATCAAAGCCAATTGATAATGAATTTCGATATTTCGGATCGAGTTGGCCGGATGGAACGTAGATGTATTCTGTGTTGAGCGACAGTCTTTTTGAAAGTTTGATTCGTCCTCCAATCCCTAAAGCCATGACATCGTTTTCTTCCTCTGTGGTCCGGACCAGGTTCCGATGGACGAGCGTGGGCGAAAGCTGCAGACTGAAGCTATTGCTAAATTTTCTTCCTATAATGATCTGGCCGACATAATAAAGTCTGGAGCTGAATAGATTGTCTCTCTTTGGGTTGGCCCATTCCAGCGTTTGAATAGCCGCGGTACCAAGCAAGGCAAGTGTTATTGGGTTGTTCCGAAGTCCTGAGCTTTGCCTGATCAATTTGTATTTGATAAAGGCATCATAGGTTTTATCAAAGCTGCTCCTACCCATGCCGATGGTCCACAAATCTGAAATACCATAATCCAATCCGATCCGGACAGTGGATTCATCGAGACCGAAAAGATCGTAAACACCACGGTTTAGGAATCCAAAACGGTGAGAAATCTTGGCGTCAAGCACACCGGACGAGGTGTTTTCCAGTGAATGTAAATTGATGACGCGATTAGTTTTAAAACTGGCTGCCGCATACTCGGTAGTCTCCTCTCTCCCAAGTAGTGAAAGCAAATCCTGCTCTTGCTGTGCAATTGCTTGCCCAGAAACGGCAGCCATAATCATTATATAAAAAATGGTATATCGACATTTCATGCATTACAACTTTTGGAGGTCTGCACGGATGCTGACCTTTACTTGTTTCGCTATATTATCCCTTACCACTTTGGGGACTTCTATTCCATAATCTGCGATGGCCACTTCAAAATTACCCTCCGCACTTACTTTGCCCCCGTTCGCGATCATCTTTGCCTGTGTAGAAAATGGCCTGGTGATGCCATGGATGGTGAGGTCGCCTTTCAATTCAGCCTGATAAGTACCTTCATTTGTTAGCGAGAACGTGGAGATATTAGTTATCCGGCCTTTGAAGAATGCTTTCGGATATTTATCACTTTCCATATAATTCTCATTGAAATGTGCCTGCATCAATGCTTTGTCAAATTGAAATCCTTTGATCAGTACAGACATTTCCAATTGCCCGGTCGCCACATCCATGATCAGATAACCACTGTTGTTGGTGGATACAATTTTTTCAATAGGTGCTTCAGATACAAAAGAAACTTTGGCCGTCTTTGAAAAATATTTTTGTGCTGTACCGCTCAGAGTACATGCGGGAATCAGAAAGATGGTAAAGAGAAATCGTGTAAACATCTTTATCAATTATTGGGATATCCCTGGCTTATCCATTTTTCAATTTTTAATATGTCGCATTCGGGCAATTTTCCTCTGTCTTTAGGCATAGCTGAAAACCCCGGCAAATGCCTGATCGCCCCGATCACTCTGTTGGCTTCAATCATCACTTTGATGTTGTTATATCCCTCCAGCACAATACCACTCGGGATGGCAGCTGCATCGTGACATTCATAACAGTTTGTTTCAAGGATAGGGACAATCGTGGCCGTGTAAGTAACTGTTAGCGTATCTATCGCATCACAGGGATATAACTCCTCTTCATTGTGGTATTCACAAGACATCACACCTATCATAGCCAGGAAAACAAATAGTACGGGTATGAAAAATCGATGCATGATGTAGTTTGTTTCTGAAATGGCTTTGGTGATGCAGCTTTAATGAGTAAATCTATAAACGTACTTGCAATGGGGCCTACTTAAATTGCCCAATGGGAAACCAAGCCACCTGAAACCGATAAAACGAGCAGATAAGAATGCTAATCTTCTCCTTCCAGCCACTTTTTAAATAAAGGCGACTTTTCAGTGCTGACGATAACCTCCTCATGAGCAGGAGGCTGCAGATCGATCCGCACCCGTGCTTTTGTGTGGGCATGCATCTGCTGTATCGCATTGATGTGAATGATATATTGCCTGTTGATCCGGAAAAATCGGGCCGGGTCAATCATTTCTTCGAGATTTTCCAATGTGTAGTCCAGTGGATATTTGCGGCCTTCTTTCGTCATCATAAAGGTGATCTTATCAGCCGTGTAGAAATAGGCGATATCCTGTTGGTGCACGAGGCGAAGACTTTGTCCCATCCGGATCAGGAATCGCTTGTCCTGGTTTTGCTTTGATAAAAGCTTATTGACGATCTGCTTGTAATCATTAGTTCTTTCCCGCGTTTCCCGGTATCTGGTCAATGCATGTTCCAGTTCTTCCTGCTTGATCGGTTTCAACAGATAATACAACGCATTCAGCTTGAAAGCCTCAATCGCATATTGATCGTAAGCGGTTGCAAAGATCACTCCGATGTCATTGAATGTATAATGGCGGAATATTTCCAATGCTGAGCCATCCGCCAGGTGGATATCCATAAACACAAGGTCGGGAGGTGCATGCTGATCAAGAAAATTGAGTGTGGACTCTACTCCATCTGTAATACCGACTATCGTTATGTCCGGCTTTACCTTTTTCAGCATGTTGACCAGGCGTGTTGCAGCTGGTTTCTCATCTTCGACTATCAATACATTCATACGGCTTGATTCGGGTGAACGATAGGGATCCTGACAGTAAATGTATTACCATCATTACGAATTTCAATTTTAACCGGAGTAAGATATTGATATCTGGTCAAGAGGCTGCTGAGTCCGAAACCCGTCGATTCATTCATCACCTGGATTTTCGGCTGGATCGGATTACTCACGGTCACCCAATTATCTTTCAGTGAAATAGAAACGCGTAATGGCTTTTCACCTGAAACTTTATTGTGCTTGATTGCATTCTCGATCAGCAATTGAATGGTAAGTGGAGCAATCAGTCCATCCATCGTGTCGATGTGTTCATCTATACAAATGTTATCTCCATGTCTTTTTTTGAGAATGTAGATATAGTTGCGCATGATATTGATTTCCTCTTCCAGTGAGATCACTTCGGCATTGCGGTGCATCAGCACACCTCTGAAAAATCCCGATAGCTGATCGACGTAATCAACTGCTGCTTCCTGATCTTCCTCGATGATATTGGAAAGTGTATTGAAACTGTTGAATAGAAAATGAGGATTGACTTGTGCCTGGATGGCGTGCAGTTGCAATGTTGTCTTTTCTCTTTCCAACTTGTGTATCCGCTGAATACGACGAATCCTGGCCCGAAATAATAAAATAGCCAGGAATGTGATCAATGAAACCATTCCGGCGATAAACCACCAGGTCAGATAAAAAGGTGGAAGCACGATTATTTTCCGCAGCAAGGCGTGGGATTGATCAAAGATGTCCGTATGCGATCCTTCGACCATAAACGTATAAGTACCCGGAGATAATTTTGAATAAACAGCACGTCCTTCCTGCGTATAGATCCAGTCGAGATCATGACCCTCAAGCTTGTACCGGTATTGGACTCTGACAGGATCGGGATACCAAAGACCTGTAAAGCGAATGTCCAGAAAATTGCTGTCAGGTCTCAATCTGATCGATCCTTCATGTTGCATAATGCCCGGAGCCATTTCCACCAGGTGCATATGCACATACCTGGATGTATCCGACCATGAAGGAATGTAATGGATGATCTTATCATTGTCGGAGATCCAGACAGAACCGTCAGCATCGCGCCCACTGGAATTGATATTGGGTAAGAAGGAATTTAATCCCGTCGAAGCACTGAATGAGAATAATCCATTCAATTCATTATAGATGTCAATCACGCCCTCCCGGATCACTACGATCTCATCTTTGCCGGAAGTGATCAGGCTGTTGACTGAGCTTGTCGCTGTTGAAATATGTTTAATGAGATTCCCGGCCGTATCCAGTTGCAGAATATTTCCCTTCGTACCGGAAACCCAAATGTTATTATCGTCATCACCTGTGATGCTATAGATCGTCCGGATATCAAATGAATCATTTTCATTGGTGATGAGCTGTGGTTGTAAGGAAACAAGACGACTGCCATCCAGATAATACAATCCTTTGCCGTCCGTCCCAAACCACGTTTTCCCGTCATAACCAATAAACACATCGTAAACATAGGCTGCGGGAAAATTATATTTTTTCCGGAAGTCCGTGATGGTTGGTTTAAACTCAACCGGATGTTGTGAACTAATTATTTCTGTGATACCACCCAATGTTGCGAGCCATACATGCTGACCGCTTCCACTGATATTGAGAATACTGTTATTGGAAATACCATCTTCCTCACGCAGATTTTTGATTTTGGTTATCTCAGGATCATAGATATACAATCCATCGCCAAATGTCCCGATCCAAAGTATTCCAAGTGAATCAATATAAATGGAAAGGATATTGAGATCCTTCCCAGGTAAATGCTTAGTGACATCACCATAGATGCGGTTATAGCTGTATAATCCTTTTTCACAGCCTAGCCAAAGATGATTTGGTCCGGATGCGATGGACTGGATCCCTTTTATCCTCGGATGGATCTCTTCCAATTGTGTATTGGCCATCCATAAATGATCACCTGTTGCTATCCACAGATTCCCTGTCTTATCGATGAGAATGTCTTCGATATTTTCCTTCAATTCGGCGGGCAACTGAATAAATCTTCCCGGTATATTAAATGAATACCGGCCGATACTATTTTCTGTTCCATACCAGATATCATTGTTGATACCATTCATCAGGCTGACGACACTACCGGCCTTTGGTGCCTGATCAATCACAGAAATGATCTTATCCCTGCTGATCGAATAACGGCCAACACCATGATCATAAAAGCCAATCCAGATATCACCATTCCTGTCAGCCATCAGCTTTGTGACTATTTCGTCGGGCAGGCCATCCGCTTTAG
>JANMVA010000542.1:0-7051 GCA_031392195.1 Saprospiraceae bacterium
CGAAAGAAGTGACACAGTAGAAGTAAGTACAATCGATGCAAAGCGAAGCATCCTTCCGACGATTTGTCCCGAAGCGAGCATAGATGTTGAAGGTGAAATCTTTGACATCAACCAACCATCAGGAACCGTCATCATTCCGAATGCACATGCCAGTGGTTGTGATAGCGTGCTGACTGTAAGTCTCAGCTTTTATCCATCTGCGAATAGTCAGCTGAATGAAAATATTTGCTTCGGAGATACTTATTTCTTTGCAAATCAGAATCTGAGCCAGGCTGGTACGTATATGGATCACCTGATCACACAACATGGTTGCGACAGCATAGTGACATTGGATCTCGCAGTGACACCACGTCAGATTTTAAATCAGGATACAAGTGGATGCACAGGATCAACAGTTCAGTTATCAGCGAATATAACCGGAGTTTCCTATGAGTGGGCAAGCGGCGAAATAACCAAGACACTGGATGTAACATCTCCCGGAAGCTATGCTGTGAGTGTGACTGATGCAAACGACTGCATCATCAGCGAAGAAATATTCAATGTGACATTTGGTGATCTTCAGGTACCGACTGCTTCAATTCCTCAATTCCTCTGTCCGGGTGAAGATGTGTTATTGACTGCTACAGGTTCATCTGGTGATTATCAATGGTTTGATGCCGCTGTTGGCGGTAATCTCCTTGGTACCGGTTCAACATTGCTATTGCAGGATGTTCTGACAGATGTCACTGTGTACGTATCTGCCTATGTGCCTGGCGTTGACAATTGTATCAGCTTACGTGAAAGCGTACCTCTTACAATTGAGGATGATGCTATCCAGATTGCGCTTGATACGATTGTTTGTGCAGGAAGCTCGGTGACACTTCCATGGGGTGAGCTTGTCATTCCGGTAATCAATACTAATTATTCATTTGCCTATCAACATGTACAATCAGGTTGTGACAGTCTCGAAGTGACGTTCGGTGTCAGTCTGATCAATCTGCCACCGCTATCATTGCCTTCTTCATTCATCTTGCAGTTGGGGGACAGTGTTCTGCTGGTTCCGCAGATCGATTTTATTTATGATTCGATCCAGTGGACACCGGCGACCGGGTTGAGTTGTACGGATTGTCCGCAACCGTGGGCATTTCCGGAGCAATCGACAGACTATGAGGTTACCGTTTGGTCCGTCGATGGTTGTCGGACGACGGCGATCATCAGCATCGAGGTGCGGCGGGATGTGAAAATTTATATTCCGAATGTGTTTTCACCCAACAATGATGGTACGAATGAGTTGTTCACTGTTTTTGGTAACAGGGAAGTACAGCAAGTCAACCGTTTGTTAGTGTATGATCGATGGGGAGAAGCCGTGTGGCAGGGAGAGAATTTTCCTGCTGATGGTTCGGTTGGATGGGATGGATTGTTTTGGGGCAAGCCGATGCTATCGGGTGTGTATGCATGGATATGTGAGATTCAGTTGATTGACGGGAAGCGGGAGATGTTAGCGGGGGATGTGACGTTGTTACGATAGGAAAAGGAAGAATAATGGTAGAATGGGTAACGTTTTTCAGTAGGGGGACGGTACAAACTCCGTGACAGATTTCGTCAACATCTGACATTAATCTGGTAAGTCTTCGTAACAGATTTCGTCAACATCTGACATTGATCTGGTAAGTCTTCGTGACAGATTTCGTCAACATCTGTCATTGATCGAGTAAACTTCCGTGACAGATTTCGCCCTCATCTGACCTTAATAGAGAAGACTTCCGTAACAGATTTCGTCAACATCTGATATTAAGGAGAATACCTCCATTATAGATTTTTCAACATCTGAATTTACCCTCCAGTACCTTCAGCTTTGAAGACTTGACCTGCTTTATGAACAAGTCCTGTAAAGAAACCACCAAGTAATTCCTTTGCCTCTTCTATTTTTTCCCAATTCAATTCATAGTAAGTATGAGGAAATTTTTCTTCACAACTTACCAGGTTGCATTCTCTCAGGATCTTCAAATGAAATGACATTGTAGTCCGTGAGATCGGGTGCTTTTTGCATAATTCTTGTACTGTACAAGGCCCTTCCACACTTAATTGTTCGATTATTTTCTGCCTGGCAGGATAACTTACAGCTTTAAAGAGTTCATTGCGTCTTTGTGCATCCAATTCATAACGGTTTGCTTTCGAAAAGGCCATTTTGATAAGTTTTAGAGGTGAAGTATTGATAGAGCTGTGTCAGATGTTGACAAAATCTGTTACTGGCCAATCATCTGACTATATATGTCTCGACCACCCCCAAACGTTACCACTTTCCTGCACTTTTTTCGGATCAACCCCATTTTTTCTCCTGCCTCATTATCCTCTTCCTTCGTTTATCTTTACCTCCCAACATGGAAGCTAAGTTTAAGCGTCAGCTCGCAGCAATCGTTTTCACAGACATCGTAGGCTACACTCATCTGATGCACATCAACGAAGAACGTGCCCTCCTCCTTCGTTCACGCCATCGAAGTGTCCTTCTCGCCCTCCATGAAAAATATGGTGGCGAAGTCCTCCAGTTTTTTGGCGACGGCACCCTCAGCATCTTTCACAGCAGCGTCAATGCCGTCGAATGCGCCGTGGAAATGCAGATCGAATACAAGAAAGACCCTGAAGTTCCGGTCCGCATCGGTATTCATGTAGGCGATATCAGCTATGACGGCACAGACGCATTTGGCGACGGACTCAACGTTGCAGCACGCATCGAACCTGCTTGTGAACCAGGTGGTGTCTTTGTCTCTGAGCGTGTCTATGAAGACATCCGCAATCATGCGTGGCTCCAGGCAGTTCACGTAGGCAATTTTGCACTGAAGAATATCGCCGGTCAGACACCTTTATATGGTATCTCAAGCAAAGGAATGGCACTTCCGGTCATTCGGAATCAGCAATTACCTCCTCGCCATCAACTACGAAATCAACAAGGACAACAGGTTTCTGTCCCAACGGTGGCACCGACAGAAGGTGGAAGGAAGAAGTACGTTGCAGGGGTCCTGGCGCTGACATTAGGTATGTGGGGGGCTCATAGGTTTTACCTGGGTAACCGCTTTTTTGGTGTGCTTTATTTCATCGCATTCTTTGTCCTGCTCGCCATCACAATCGAAGAAGGTGGAGCCTTTTTAGCCCCGCTCGCTATTCTGGCAGTTATTGAAGGCATTCTGTTATTCGTCATGCCCCAGTCTGAATTCGATGTCAAATACAATAGCGGTATTCCAAGTAAAGGCGAGAAGAAACGTACAACAAAGGCAGAAAAGAAACGCAACGGTGAGACTACTCAAGGTCGAAAGTCCCGGGGCAGTTATCTGATCAAGGATGCCTTCATTGCCTACCGGAGTGGCAATTATGAACAGGCACGTAAGTCCTTTGAGGACGCCCTTCAGTACGATTACAATGACCCGCAGACCCACTTCATGCTAGCCTGCTGCTATTCTGTAGCAAAGGATCAAAAGCAAGCTTACTTCCATCTGGCCAGCGCTGTCGATTTCGGATTCCAGGAATTCGAAGAGATATATCATAATGAAGCTCTTGCATGGCTTAGGTCACAACCTGATTTCGATTTTTTTGTGCAAAACGGCTACAGGCAATTAGCGCATCTCACCGTTCCAAAACCGGATCTGCTGGATGAAAAAAGCTACTACGATACGACACTGCTCGATCGGATTGCGGACCTGGGTGAGTTGCTCGAACGCGGAGTGATCACGAAAGATGATTTTGAGCTCCAGAAGAAGGAGTTACTTGGACATTGAGATTGCTTTAACAATCGTTTTACAACACCATAGTGGATTTTAGGCCTGAAATATTACCTTTGCGCCCGCAAAGACAGCATGTCTTTATATAAAATTTAAAAAATCATGAGCCTTAAAAAACAATTTTTAAAATCAAAGTCAGTGTGCAAAGTGACTTTCACGGTTGATGCTGAGCTGATTACAGGTGCTAAAGAAGTAGCTGTCCTCGGTCAATTCAACAACTGGGATCCTTCAGAAGATACAATGCGTAAGCTGAAAGACGGATCATTCACAAAGACGATTGAACTGGAAGCGGGTCAGGAATATCAATTCCGATACCTCGTCGATGGCGAACGTTGGATCAATGAACCTCAGGCAGATAAATTTCTGCACAGTGGTGTTGCTGCAGAAGAAAATAGCGTGGTTGCCCTATAGTGGCAAATCAATGAAACTGAAAATCATGAAGGCAGTCTCAGGTGTGAGCTGCCTTCTTTTTTAAAGCTGTATATTATCGGGACTAATCATCGAAAAATCACATGAAAAAAATTGGAATTTTATTCGGGAAAGAAAATTCATTTCCACCTGCTTTTGTCGAAAGAGTAAATAGCAAAGAGATTAAAGGCGTTCAGGCCGAATTTGTCAAAGTGGATGAGCTCATCCAGGGCCGACCCACTGACTATGCTGTGATCATTGATCGCATCAGCCAGGATGTACCGTTCTACAGGGCGTATTTGAAAAATGCAGCCCTCACAGGAACAGCTGTCATCAACAATCCGTTCTGGTGGAGCGCTGATGAAAAGTTTTTCAACAATTGCCTTTCCGAACAAATCAAAGTGCCTGTTCCGAAAACAGTCCTCCTCCCATCCAATCAGCGTCCCGATGATACGTCGGATCAATCTTTCCGCAATCTGAAATTTCCGATGGATTGGGAATACATCGTGGATTATCTCGGTGGCTTTCCATTGTACATGAAACCTCACTCGGGTGGTGGATGGAAAAGCGTTTATAAAGTCGAAAGCTTCGAAGATCTCTTCGCGAAATACAATGAGACCGGTCAGCTGGTCATGATGTTGCAGGAGAATATTGATTTCGATGCCTATTTCCGTTGCTACTTTCTGGGTGGTGACCGGGTCAGGCTGATGCCATACGAACCACGCAATCCACATCACTTGCGCTATATCGACAAACCGGCAATTGACGATCCAAAACTTCTGAAAGAAATTCACAAGCTTGTACTGAAGATCAACCACTCACTGGGTTATGAATTCAATACAGTTGAATTTGCAGTTCGCGGCGGTATTCCTTATGCCATTGATTATTGCAATCCTGCACCGGATGCCGATCTCAACAGCGTTGGTGCTGAGAACTTCGAGTGGGTAGTGGAAAATGCAGCAGAAATGGCGATCGAAAAAGCCCTTGCCCATCGCGCCAATAAATCTCATGTCAACTGGGGTGGATTCATTAAGAGCTCAGTCGAAGGGAAAATCCCAAAGTCCTGATCCCAATCTTAAGTTAAACTCTTTACTAACATCACCCGTTTAGATATGCGAATGAATCATCCCGTCAGAATGGCCATCCTGGACATGAATAATAATCATGACAATATGGGCATTGCCAGCATCAAACGAATTGCCGATCGGTTTGCTGTGATCGATTACGAAGTATTTGATGTGCGTCATAAAAAGGAAGTTCCCGGAATGGATTTTGACATCTACATCTCCTCCGGTGGTCCGGGTGATCCGTTAGAATTTGAAGGCGGTTGGGAAGAAGAGTATTACACACTGATGGATCAGTTGTGGCAGCACAATCAACGGAACGAATCCAAAAAGTTTGTCTTCTTTGTATGTCACTCTTTTCAGATGATCTGTCATCATATGGGTATCGGTACAGTCTCGTTGCGCGAGAAAGAATCTTTTGGGATCGTACCTGTTGACAAAACCGATGCCGGCAAATCAGAGCCTTTGTTGAAGGAACTGAATTCCCCATTCTATGGTGCTGATTTCAGAAAATACCAGGTGACCAATCCGGATGAGGATAAATTAAAAGAAATGGATGCCGTGATCGTGGCCATTGAAAAGACCACAGACTACGAAGACAAGGCCTTGATGGCGATCCGTTTTTCAAGTGAATGGTTCGGTACCCAATTTCATCCTGAAGCGCACCCGGATGGTATGATCCATTATCTCCGTCGTCAGGAAAAAAAGGAAATGATCCTCCGCCAATTTGGTGTCAACACTTACGAGGAAATGATGCACAATGCTATCCATCCTGAAAGGTTAGCGAATACACGCGATCATGTTTTACCCGGCTTCATCGAAGATGCAGTGGAAAATATCATGGCTTATGCAAAGCCGGCTCCGTTGGTGTATAATTAAGAATTGGAAATTGGAAATTGGCATTTGACCATGGGCCATGGACAATATGCAATAAGCCCTAATTATTTTTCCTGCGCTCTCTGCGCTATGCTCTCTGTCTTTTTTCCTTCGCCTTCTTAGAATGACATAGCGTTTTAACGACAGTATGAGCCTCAGCCTGTGTATGCGGCGCTACCCCTGCCCCTGTGTGCGAAAGGTTTAAGTGTTGCACACATCTCCTTTCATGCAACCCCGGGGACCTTGCCCGCTTTAAATTTTCCAATTTCTATTTTCTATTTCCTCAGCCTTAGCCTCAGCCTTAGCCTATTTTTCTATCTTCCTCACATGATTCCATACATCCGCGACCAGTACAACAGGGAATTCACCCAGGAACGATACCAGGTCTTTTTAAATGATCTGCACAGCCAGTTTGATCATGTGCCCGGTTTCCGTATTGCTGAAACACCGGTTTTCATTCCATCTTCATTAAAGAATAAAATATTCGATGCCTGTTATCAGATATCCGATGTGATTACGCGCGCAGATTTCCGGCAATTATCAGAACCTTCTTTGACGGATCAATATCGTGTTCCCAATGAAGATGCCCATACTACATTTCTGCAAATGGATTTCGGATTGTGTGAGGGTGTTCATGGTGAGATTACACCGAAGTTGATCGAAGTGCAGGGATTTCCTTCATTGTATTTCTACCAGCATTTCGTTGCAGGGTTATACAGAAAACATTTTAATATTCCAACAGAAGTAAGCCATCTGTTCAATGGATTTACTCCCGAATCGTATGTGGAGTTATTGAAAAACATCATTGTTGGAAATGAAGATCCTGCTGAAGTAGTATTGATCGATATCGAACCCTTTAAACAGAATACACAAATTGATTTTCACGCCACGCGAAGAGTATTGGGTATGCATGTGGCTTGTGTAACTGATCTGTACAAAAAGGGAAATAAG
>JANMVA010000622.1:0-2859 GCA_031392195.1 Saprospiraceae bacterium
TGAATCAATAGCCTGATCACAGGTTTTCAACTTTGACATTGTCAATCCTGAATGACGATGTCTGACCACCAGGACCACTGCCAATGTATCTAAACCCAATCCTGACCGGTCCGGAAAAACCTGAAAGATCAATGGTGCCCGATGGAATGAATTCATGATCTGCTGTTGCGGCAGTTGCAAGCGTTGGATTCAATTGTGTCCACGATGCACCTTCTACATCAGATCCATTGAAATTGGAGGAAACCCAAACAGTAAGTCCATCCTGAACATGAAAAGCTTTTGCGCTTTCGAATGTCAATTTTTTAGGTGTCGTTAAATCAATAGCCGGAGTAATCAGCCATGCTTCCATTTCAGCATTTGTATCACCGAAAGAAGTAGCCTGTGCATAGTGATTGCCACTGAATTCCTGCCCTCTCCACAACCGTGTTCCTTTCACAGCTATATTGGCCCAACCAGGCAGTACAATGTCATCTTCATCCGCAATGGAAGTAAAGCTTTCATCGATATCTCCACCTCCTGTTCCACCGCCTGATACATCAGATGCATTGCGCATGATCAGCTGCGGAGCATTGAATTCAGATAATAAAGCTGTTAATGTCACCATGCCGGTGGGCAATGCACTTGAAGCAAATGTGGAGAATGATCTGGTAAACAGGATCATGCTTCCTGTTGCATCTGTCACAACCACTTCACCGGAAAAAACTGTGTTTTGGGACAGCGTTGCATCTACAATTCTGACCAATGTTGATTCCCATGCCTGGGCATTATTCAGAATTTCTAAAACCGTTGCTTGTCTCGGTGTGACATCGCCCGGATGTCCCTCCAGACTGGCAGCACTTGTGTTAATCCCATCTATCTGGAGCAAACCATTAAACTCTGCAAGATTTCCACCGGATACATCAATTAAGATTTCGTCACCTAACTCAAAGGGATGATTGGCATCAAAACGTATGACAATCCCTCCGGTCTCATCCTGGATGTATAAATTTCTTCCGGTTACACTTTGCGATGAAAAATCACTCGTTACCCGACCTTTAATATTACCAGATGGTATAGAGATTGGACTTCCTGAAAATAAATTTCGGACAGCAGCAATAGTCAGTGATGAACCACCGGTAGTACATCGGTTCCCTGTCATGATGACATCATTGAGGTCGCGGATGACGATCTGATAATCATCTCCAAAAACCCCCAGCACACCTACCAATGTTCCATTTGCTTCCGGCGTTTTAGTACCTGCAAAGGATGCAAATCCACTGGAGCGGATGATCACTCTTCGCTTAGCACAATCTTCGATCTCACGATTCAATGACTGCTGCAGTACTGTATCCGCATATGTCTCTTCGGCATCGGAAGAAACAAACTGTACTCCATCTAACTGGATCAATGTACTGACATTATCCAGTGACAACTGATCAATCGTCAATAATTTTGGTGTGACTGCATTATTAAACGTCGCTGGAATTATAAACTGATCAACAAGTGATTCCGGAATGCGGATCAGTTCTAATTCACTTGGATTACTATTATCAACGCCTGCCCCAAGCTGAATCAACCCATTGTAATCACCGAGCCATAGGCCTTTTGCTTTGACATACACTTTTCGCCCAACAGGGTACACATTATTCAGGTCTGTCACCTCGATGCGAATTTCAATACCCCCTGTAGCATCCTGTATCACTAATTGCTTGAAGAAATTACCTTCCTTATCATCAGATATCACCAGTCCTGAAAAAGTAACATCATCTGTGATCTGCTCATATTGTTCCAGGGTATGCCTGTCCTTCAACTCAGCAATGGTAATATTCACTGGTAAATTCGGATCCGTGCCACCTGCAGGCGGCTGATCAAACTCGAGGTCGACGCAAGCGGGAATACACAGCAACATGAATGCTGCAAAAAACAAACCGACGGACTGTATAGAAAAGTGAAATGTCTTCATTCCTGAAATAAATATGTGATGTATGTAGTGAATGCTCATGATGTAATCCTGATTTTAGAAGCGCAAACTTCCCTGGATGAAATAATTGATACCCTGCATGTATCCGTATTTGGAAGGGAACGCACCGACTCTTTTGGTTTCCGTATCAAACCTGAATTGTTCGTACCCTGCATTGATGTAATCTGTATTGTTCAGCAAATTGACTACACCTACGTTGAGTGCAATCAATGCATCGTCGTTGATCCATTTTGCTTTCCATGATTTGTACACGGAAACATCCACTGTCCAGGCGCCATCAATTTCTTCCTGGAGTATGATCTCATCCCATTGAGCACTTGGAAACTCAACAGATGCAATCGCCTGCTCTGTACGCCTGATCGGGTTGAAACTGATAAAATGATCCTGAAAACGATTGACATTCACATACGCTTTCCAAAAGTTTTTGGATTCATAAGTCAGGCTGAATGTGTAAGCCGTTTGTGGTGTCTCACCAACATAAAAATTCTTTGCGTAGATGGTGATGTTTTCCTGGAGCACACTGCCATCATTATCCTGTGTGATGGACGCTTTTGGCCTTGATGTATAAATGTATTGACCCAGAGAAGCCGCTGCTCCGACTTTAACAGCGGGAATCAGGCTATACTCAACTGCTCCTTCAATGCCGGTAAATTTTTTATCTATATCTACAAGACTCATATTGATAAATGTCCTCTCCGTTTCGTGATAGAAACTTGTTGATTCTATACTATTCTTAGTGGTCGCATAAAAACCGGACACACTAAACTTCAGATAAGGTGATTTATAATCGTAACGCGCCTCACCCAGTATTGCCTGTTCTGCTTCAAGACCTTTCACCAGAACATTTCTTGTTCTCGGAGAAACAAAAGCATTTTTAAATGTTGGCGCTAACGCTGCGT
>JANMVA010000673.1:0-2282 GCA_031392195.1 Saprospiraceae bacterium
TATGTGGGTGATGAAGCAGTCGTAGAGCCAAGTGGAAAGACTAATCGCATGGGTATCGAAGTATCCGGACGATGGCAGATCCTGGATTGGCTTTTTGCGGATGCCGATTTCAATTACACACTTGCACGATCTGCTGATGAGCCTGTTGAACTGAGTTACATCCCTTTAGCTCCAAGGTTTTCGAGCATCGGTGGGATAACAGTGATGACCAATAAAAAATGGAATGGCAGCTTACGCTATCGACTGCTAGGGGACAGGCCGGCAAATGAAGAGAACAGCGTCATCGCCAATGGTTATACCGTATTCGATGCCTTGATCAACTATCGGTTTAAAAGTTTTGAAATAGGACTGAATGCGGAAAATGTATTTAATGTCCGATGGAAAGAAGCACAATTTGAAACCGAAAGCAGGCTTCGCGATGAAACGTTACCTGTATCAGAAATACATTTCACACCCGGAACGCCATTTAATCTAAAAGCACATGTAGCTTATCATTTTTAAGAGAAGCAAATTGTGTTTGAGTTTGTTTTGAATGTGGAGGGCATACGAGGGAGAACGTGTGCCCTTTTTTAAATAATAACGGACAGGTAAAGACCTGTCCGTTATTATTTATTGGTTTTTTAATTCTCTGCGGCAAGTTCTACTCTCTCTTTCGGTAATTCCATTTCAGCTGATTCTGCTGCCGGCATTTCTTCCAGCTCATCAGATTTTTTTAGTTGAAATTCACAATCGATCCTGACTTCATCTCCAACGAGTACACCTCCAGCTTCAAGGGCTGCATTCCAGTTTAGGCCCCAATCTTTACGGTTTACTTTTCCATTGACAGTGACACCGGCTTTTTCATTGCCCCAGGGATCTCGTACGACTCCACCAAATTCTACATCCAGCTTTATTCTTTTGGTGATGCCTTTGATCGTCAGGTCGCCATGGATGGTATAACTTCCATCATTGTCTACTGGTTCATAGGAGTTTCCGGCAAAAGTGATTTGAGGATGATTTTCCACATCGAGAAAATCAGCACTTCGGAGGTGGTTGTCCCTATCGGGGCTGCCCGTATTGATCGTGGACGGATTTATCCAAAAATCTACTTCTGCAGTCATAAAGTCATCTCCTGTAGTATAGATACTGGCATCGTACTCTGTGAAATTGCCTTTGATATTGGTGATCATCAGGTGTTTTACTTTAAACCCAACTTCAGAGTGAGCGGGGTCAATCACCCATTTCGTTTTCGTCGACATGATTGATGTTGTTTATGTATTTGAAAATATTTATTATGATGTAAAGGCTAACAGTGCCAACTTTGAAAGGTTAAAACTGATCATTCAAAATGTGCCGGATCAGCGTTAATTAAAATTTAAAATTATTCCTTCAACACAGCAAAGCGGAGAATGCCTACAATATTGTCAGACCTGTCCTTCTTCCACACCTGCAACTGATACATTCCATTGAGCCAGTTATCTGTTTTAATAGATGAATTGCCGGGCTGCAGCATTCCCGTGGCAATGTTACGGCCAGTTAAATCTGTAATCTTATAAAGTTGTGTTCCTAATTCATTCGGTATTTCAAGTACCAGGACATCATTGACCGGATTTGGATAAAGTTTAATACCAAGCTCATCACCGGGAATAACTTCAACAGAAGAGATTGTATCCAGGATCGTGAATTCAACGATCATGTTGGAGCAACTATTTAGCGGCAGGCAGTTTGTCATACATCCGGTTACAAACACAAACTGCTCACCACTGATTGAAAACGTGTGTGAAATATCACCTGTCGAAGTTTCCGTTGGCCCATCACCAAAATCCCAGGTGTACTCATCTGCATTTGGATTATCGACGATAAAATCTACAGTAACAGTCCCGTTCTGGTCAAGATAAACAACAGGTGCAGAAGGTGTAACAGACCATGTAGGTGCTGCACAAGTAGATTCATAGATGTATTCAACGACCGTTATCACTTCAGTTGAATCCGTGGCAATACCTGTAGCCACCATCACTGGAAGCTTATATAATGTGTCATACCATGAATATTCGACCTGGGTAATATTAATAGGCAGGGTGATCGAGTCCTGATACAGTGTATCCACATGCTTAATCGCAGATTTCACCCTGATCACATTTGAAAAAGTATCGTAAGGAGTGATGATCGTGCCCCATCCATCTACAGTTGAAGTGCGGGTTTGATTTGATTTATAACGGATATTCTGACCAATCGCATTCAGGTCGACAGACCAGTTGACACGTGATATCCATTGGTCTTCATAGGCAACCGGAAATTGCAGG
>JANMVA010000551.1:0-6408 GCA_031392195.1 Saprospiraceae bacterium
TGCAACATATAAACAGTCTCGTCAAAACTCGTATATGCATTGAGGTCAGGACCAAAACGGGAGCCAACTGATTCGAGATAATTGACTAATTCATTCTTGGAGAAGTTTTTACTTCCGTTGAAGGCCATGTGTTCGGTGAAGTGAGCAAGGCCAAGCTGATCAGGATCTTCCTGCATTGAGCCTGCTTTGACGGCCATGCGTAGTTCAGCCCGTTTCTCCGGTTTATTATTTTGCCTGATATAATAAGTGATGCCGTTGTCGAGCTTACCTATACGCACAGAAGGATCCTGCGGAATAGTTGACACAGGCATTGAAACAGGTAATTGAGGTGGAGGTGGCGGACAATCTATGGCAGCAGTGTTATCGGCCAGTTTAGGAGTGCACGAGAAAAGTGCAATGAAAATAACTGAGGATAGAAGGAAGGGTTTCAGCATGGCGATTCGATTTTTATGAAATCAATATCGTAAAAAATACTCAATTTCGGCTGCCGGATTTTTTGAGCATGCGGGAGTAGCTCAGGGGTAGAGCATTAGCTTCCCAAGCTAAGGGCCGTGGGTTCGATCCCCATCTCCCGCTCTTTAAGAAAGGCGAAGGCTAAAAAAAATTAAGGCAAAGGCGGAGGGGGAGGCTAAGGAAGGGAAAGGGCCAGATGGATTTAGTGAATAGGAAAGGACTGAATATTTTTACTTCTCTCGGATATCACCCCATGCCCCCGCTTTTGGTATTTCGGAGGCGGGGCTAGCCCCGCACACTACTCCATGTTCTCCCGCAACATAGCTTATGCAAAAGCGGGATCTTCACTTCGCTTCGACATGCTTTTTGGTATTTCAGAGGCGGGGCAAGCCCCGCACTACTCCATGCCCCATGCTCCATGCTCCATGCCTATTCCTCCCCTCTCAGTTTCTTATCCTGCTTAATCGCAAAATCAACTATCCCTTTCATCGAACGGGCAATCCCGAAGAAAATGAAATACACCATAGTGATCACGATCCACAGCCATCGGAAAGAACCAACATCGTCAATATGTTTTCCGCTGAGCATAAAACACCAGCCATATGAGAGAATCAATAGCCCAACATATACAAGGACTGATTGTATCCAGTAAGGCGTGATATTATCAATGCGGAGTGCCACGATCGTATTGATCAGAATGAATAAGAGCACCATCGCTGTACTTACAATCCAGGGACCCGCATTCACTTTAAAAAATGTATCGTCATGAGGCATGAGACTGTCCATGCCTGTGAGGAGCACGATCAATGAGACAACCAATAATGCCTGATAAGCAGGTTTTTGAAAAATGGTGACAAGCCTGTTAGGTTGACTCATGATGCCCTGTTTATGGCAAGCCCGGACAGATCATATTCGGTAGCTGCTGTAATCTTTACAAAGACGAATTCACCGGGTTGGACTTTAATACCATTCGGTTCAACATAGATTTCATTGTCTACTTCTGCCGAATCATATTCCGTGCGTCCGACAAATTGTTTTCCTTCTTTGCGATCGATGAGCACTTTGAGCTCGCGACCGATCATGTTTTCATTGTGCGCTAATGAAATGGATTGCTGAATGGCCATTAGTTGCTCAGCTCTTTCTTTCTTCACTACACCCGGAACATCATCATTCAATTCATATCCACGGGTACCTTCTTCATGCGAATATTCAAATACTCCTACCCTGTCAAATTTTGTTTCTTCCACAAACCTGCATAATGATTGAAAATCTTCATCAGTCTCACCGGGGAATCCAACCAGGAAAGTTGTTCGGATGCGAATATCAGGATGTACGTTTCTAATCTCTGCTATCAGGTTTCGAGTTTCCTCAGCGGTGATTTGTCTGCGCATGGCTTTCAATACCGGGTCACTGAAATGCTGCAATGGCATGTCGAGGTAATTGCAAATCTTCGGTTGGGCCTTCATCACTTCAATTACCTCTAATGGAAATTTATGCGGATAAGCATAGTGTAATCGAATCCATTCAATCCCATTGACCGCACACAATTGTTCCAACAATTCAGGAAGAGCGCGACGCTGATACAGATCAAGCCCATAATAAGTCAGTTCCTGTGCGATAAGGATCAATTCTTTGACGCCACGTTCAGCCAGGTGAGTTGCTTCATGAATGAGACTTTCCATGGTGCGTGATACGTGTTTGCCACGCATCAATGGGATGGCACAAAAGGAACATGTACGATTACAACCTTCTGATATTTTCAGGTAAGCATAGTGAGCCGGTGTGACGATACTTCGTTCACCAAGCAATTCATCTTTGTAGCTTGCACCCATCGTCGCCAACAGTGAGGGCAGTTCCATGGTACCAAAAAAGGCATCGACCTCAGGGATCTCCTGTTCGAGATCATCTTTGTATCGTTGAGATAAGCAACCGGTCACATATAACTTTTCGAGGCGGCCGTTTCTTTTTTCATTGGCGTATTCGAGGATGGTATTGATGGATTCTTCTTTCGCCAGGTCAATGAAACCGCAGGTATTGATCACCACAACAGGCGATGGAGTGGCCGTTTCGTGCTCTACATTGAATTGGTTAGCTTCAAGCTGAGACTTGATCACTTCCGAATCGACAATATTTTTACTACACCCGAGTGTAATTATCTTAACTTTCTTCGGGTGAATGGTTTTAGTACGCAAGGAATTGGGAACTTTTAATCATGGCAAAGATATTTTAATTAAAAATGACCGGGATGGGAATCAGGCACGTATATAATAAGACTTGTTATCTAAACGTTAAAACCACCATGACCAGGTGCTGCTCACTCGCTCTGTTGACTTTACTTCCCTGCCTCTGCTTCAGCCAAATAGGCCTCAATGCCCGTTATATTTTTGGGAAATCAGATATCCTCGATCAAAGCAATATCAGCCAGGATGGTGTCCATGCTGCGATTGAATATAATTTCAGGCTTGAGCAGAAGCGTATTGAGTTCAGACCTTCCGCAGGTTATCGGTTTACCTTGCAGGGAGACCATAGTGGAAATTTTCGAGCGTATGATATTGACTTTGGTACGGCCATTTATCCTTTTGATTTTGCAGGTGATTGTGATTGCCCCACATTTTCAAAAGAAGGTAACCTGATCAAAAAAGGTTTTTTCCTTGAGCTTATTCCCGGTATTAGTTATCAGACATTGTCCCGTCAGGAAACCGAACCCAATGATCCTTCCCGTCTACCAATCAGAAGCAAAAATTTTGTCTGGAAAATCGGTGGCGCTGCAGGACTTGATATCGGTATTACAGATCGATATACCATTACGCCAATGTTTTCGATGACGATGCTCTCCAGTTCTGAATGGGAAGGCCTTTTGTTAGATGGGGCTACCGGCAAACTGGATGATTATGTTTATATGGGTGCAGGTCTGCGACTTACCTATAATGCTGAAGAAAAACGTCGCAGAAGAAACTGACGATAACATTCCCAAATCACAATTCCCGCTGTAGTTGCCACATTCAATGAATGTTTGATCCCATGCTGTGGTATCTCAATACTATTTTGGCATCGTGACAACACATCTGCTGTAATTCCTCTCATCTCATTTCCAAGGATCAGTGCCATGGGAAACATGTCAGGCAGATTTATTTGATTGAGATGGATGGATCGATCTGTTTGTTCGATTGGAAAGAGGTGATATTTTTTTTGTTCAAGTGCACCCAGTGCATCCAATGTGTTGTCAAAATATTTCCATTCAACAGACTCTGTGGAGCCCAATGCCGTTTTTAGAATTTCTGTATGTGGTGGTTTGCACGTGATGCCACACAGATAGATTGCCTCGATTGCGAATGCATCCGCTGTTCTGAAGATCGCACCGACATTCAGGCCGGACCGAATATTATCCAGGACGATAACAACCGGCATTTTTCCAGCGGATCTGTATTGTTCCAGGTCTGGTCGTTGCAGTTCGGCCATGGATAATTGCTTCATGGTGGCGAATTAAATCAATTCTCTGTCAAAAACCATTTTTAACTCGTGGCACGACTAGTGGTGGCACGACTAGAACTGCCACCACTAGTCGTGCCACGAGGTCCTAACTGTTTGATTTAGAAGGGCTCCGGATACTTATCCACATACGATCCTTTTCTTACTTTTAGCTTCTTCATGCAATCACCAATGTCAAGTCAAGGGATCCGGGTCATCGTTGCCATCATTCTCTATGTCATTGCGATTGTATACCAGGGATATCAATATGGGCAAAGTGATCAGACCCAAATACTACCTGTTTTGTATGCACAGGATCATCCGGAGAGTTATCAACAGGATCATTATGTGCAGGAATATCTGTCGAGCCAGATCAATGAGCGCACAGTTTTTCATGCATTATTCAGGTTCCTTGGATACGATGTACCGTGGATTGTATTTATATGGCATGCCATTTCTTCCATAGCTCTTATCCTGGCATTAATTCGGATTGCAGCAACGATCATTAAAAACAATGTCCTGCAATGGATATCTGTGGCTCTCATTCTCACAATCGGATTTCATACCTCTGCCGGTTCGAATGAATTGTATTACAACCTGTTTATTCCAAGTTTACCTGCGAAAGCATTGGCAGCCTGGGCGATTGTACATTGGTTGAATAGTAAATATCAATGGTGGATCCTCTTATTGATCTTTTCAACTCTTTTGCAGCCATTGGTTGGAGCTCAGGTATTTATTCTTACCTCACTGGCGCTGATATTTGACAACTTCCACAAGAGAAGCTCTCAATTATTTCCCTGGAAAATTGGGATAGTCTATTTGATCCTGATTGTTCCATGGTTCGTCCTTCTTTCCATCCATAACGGTGGCCATGATGACCCCACAATTTTTATGGATATCATGCAATTCCGTTTGTCGCATCATTTTTTTGGAATGGATTTCAGGGTTTTCGATTTAGTTGCCGGGATCATGATTGCTTTGATTGCAGTCTCTTTTTTTCGTGGTAAGCTAAGGTGGTTTTGCATTGTTGTAGTGCTGGGTTGTGTTGTGTATGAAATAGGAGTTGAAATCCTGAGATCACCTCTTGTTTTATATACACAATGGTGGAAGACTACTATATGGTTGGAAGCTTTTGCAATCATGATTGTTGTCTCATTACTTGAGAAAGGATTGAAATTGTCAGGCAATTTTAACCGGTATCAATTGATTTACCCCATTGCATTCTTAATTCTTGTAAGTCTCTACCGGCTATCGGGCATATTTGGAGATAAGCCTGAATATATGTTGCCCTTCTATTTTCCAAAAAGCGATGGAGTACAGATCAGTGAGTTAGCTAATGAATTGACACCTGAAAATTCCGTTTTCATCATACCTGTCGAGTTAACTGCATTCCGATGGTATTCAAAAAGAAGCCTGTATGTAGATTATAAATCGATGCTGCACAACGAAGCTTTTCTGAAGGATTGGCGTAACCGTATAGACCAGGTTTATGATTTTCAACAGACCCATGAAGCTTCAGGAAAAACGACTTATTCATCTTCAATAAAAGCCTTGTCAGCTTCTGATCTTTCACCTCTGCAGAAGTGGAAGGAATTGGGTATCACCCACATTATTACAGGCTCTGATGGAATCCCTTTTCTGGAGCCTCTAGGAAAAAACAGGTCTTTTTCCATTTACAGGATTCCTTGATCCAAGCCTGAATGGATCAGACTTTGAAGTTTTTAGGTGCTGAAAAGAACCTAAAATATCCTCATAATTGACTGAATAGCAAATCCTTATTTCAGTGTGGCACACCTAAGTGTGGCACACCTAGATGTGCCACACTTAGGTGTGCCACACTGGGGGACAAGGCTGGTGAATTAAGAAATTATTCATTGCTGCAAATCCATGCCATCTCACCCGCACGTATATGTCTCTGATTGGATGATTTATTTCCTCTCATCAAATTATTTAACCGATTTCAAACCAAACATGATGCGTACAACATTTTACCCATGGTTGACACAACGAATAGCCGGATTGCTTAGTGCTGTCCTGCTTTTCATTGCAATGTCAGCATCCGCTTCGAGCCACAGGGAGGCTCCCCTGATCGCCAATGACCCATTGGCGGACAATACTGATCTCTATGCCTTCAGGAGCCCTGATAATCCTGAAATGGTCACCATTATTGCCAATTACATTCCGGCAGAACTTCCTTATGGCGGCCCCAATTATTTTTCTTTCGGGAAAAACATCCGTTATGAGATCCATGTGGACAACGATGTCACTACTCCGGGTGATGATATCGTGTACCGGTTCACCTTTGATTATATCAATGAAGATCCGACCACGTTTTTCAACATCCGACTAGGTATGCAGAATCTCAGGACAACTTACACGATGGAAAGAAGTCTTGATGGTGGTTCCACTTTCCAAATAATTATTACAGGAGGAATTGTGCCACCAAATAACATTGGTCCCCGTTCTATCGAGAGCCAGGTTGGTCTT
>JANMVA010000039.1:0-6373 GCA_031392195.1 Saprospiraceae bacterium
AAAAAAGTGATGATCGTCAATACGGCCTCTGAATGTGGGAATACACCTCAGTACAGTGATCTGCAGATGGTGTGGGAAAAATACAAGGGCGACAATTTTGTCATCGTTGGTTTTCCTGCAAATAATTTTGGTGAACAGGAACCTGGCTCTGATGAAGAAATTGCCACATTCTGTGAAAAAAATTATGGTGTCACATTTCCCATGATGTCAAAGATTTCCGTCAAAGGTGATGACATGCATCCCTTGTATCAATTCCTCACCCAAAAAGAAAAAAACGGAAAGTTAGATAGTGAGGTTAAATGGAATTTTCAAAAGTATCTGATTAATGAAAAAGGGGAATTAGAAAAAGTGATTGACCCAAAAAAGCTGGTGACGGATGCAGAGGTCGTCGCGTGGATTGAGGAGAAAGAAAAATCAGATAATCCCAACAATTAAACCGAATACTATGGCTTCTCGATTCAGAACCTGGATGCAAACAACGCAAGGCGGATTAATTTTTTCTTTCGTCGTTCCCGGACTGGGTTATGCTATCATTATGCAACTCTTTGATATGTGGGATGGGAAAGATTTTATGATCTGGAAGTTTTTACTTCGTTTCATCTTTTTTGGAATTTTCGGTTTGGTCATGAGAGAGATTCAAACGCCAAAAATGAAAAAAACGGAAGAAGGGAAATAACTCACACACCCATTTAATTAGTCCTGCTACATCCTTCAACCATGAATCCTTCGCGAAGTGCCTTATCTCTCCCGATTGCATCGGGTATCGATAAGGCAATAAATGAGTGGTAGTACGCTTGATCCCGATCCCGATAGCTATCGGGATCAACTCTTCCATAAAAAAACGGTGTGAGGAGGTTGGCAGTTGGTTTGCCGATCCTGCAGCTTTCAGCTCGAGATCAACTCTTCCCATTAAATATGGAGTGAGATGGTTACAATTAGAAGTTTGATTACGATTTCGACCGGGATCTGGATCAAGCCTTCCATTAAATATAGAGTGTGATGGTTAATTATTAGAATACCGATCCTGTAGTTCTAAGTTTGGGAGCGAATTTTCCATTAAACATAATTAGAGATGGTTTGCAGTTACATGGCAATCTGAACTTGATAGCTAAAGGATCTAGTTTTGATAAGTAGAACACATAATAGGGAGGTTGATCCCGATAGCTATCGGGATCCTCTTGCTCAGCTACAAATTTCATCTACTTTCCGAGCCAACCCCGAAGGGGATAAAGGCTCGGGTAAAAAGGTTGTGTCGAATTACACTTTACCCTAACTTCATATTTGACTTACCAGTTGATTCTAATGCCGGTTGCATTCTGCTATATTCTCTACTCACCTGGGATTGACAAATTCTATGTTGGAAGTACGTCAACATCTATTGAGGAAAGATTGCACAAGCACAATTCAAATTATTATCCTGACAATTGGTCCAGGAAGGGTATCCCCTGGCGATTGTTTTGTGTGATTGAATGTAATTCTCCCATCCAGGCATACCTGATCGAAGAACACATTAAGAAAATGAGAAATCGCAATTATTACAATAATTTGAAGAATTATCCTGAGATGGTCGAAAAGCTTAGAAAGAAATTTGAGTAGATAGTTCCTCCGCCTTCTTTACATGCCGCATCCTATTTGCGAAGACATGCACCTTAGCCCATTGGTATCTTCCAAGACGGGGGCAAGCCCCGTCACTACTTTTCATATTCCCTTGATCCTGGTTGGTGAGCTGTAGCCCATGGTTGCACGTTTGCAAGTCGAACCATGATCCCTTGCTCCTTCGCCTCCGCCTTTTTTCAATCAGAAGAAAAATGTAAACCCGATATCAGTTCCGATGCCATCAATGTATTCTTTACGGGAAGCATATGAATACGAACCTTTATTGCGTATGGTAAATATATTGTACGTGACGCTGAGGTCGATCGAAAAAGACGGGTTGATAAAGTAGGAAGTTCCCAGGGCTCCACTGAACTGGTATAATCGTTTTGGAGCATGCAACTCTTTACCGTTATATGTTGACAGGATGGTGCCCAAGGTGGGAGAAGCTTTCAGATTAAATTTTAATTTTTCTCCTGCATTGATGTAATATCTGAATTCGGGTCCTGCCAGGATCATCGTGGTCGAATAATTTTCCTTTGGTATTTCATCACCTGTATAGTTTGTATTGCCATAAAAAATATTTCCAGTGATCCCCCAGGAGAAATTGTCAAACAGAAATTCATGAACACTCAATCCCATTCCAATCGTGAATACCCTTTCCTTCTGCTCCAGTTTGATCCCGCTGGATTTGACTTTATGCACATTGTACGAAAAACCCAGGCCCGAGGACTGAGGAAATAAATTCACCGGAAGGCCGTCTATCTGGATCCCTACCGGACAAAAGCTGTGGAAAATAAGAGCATGAGAACCCTTTTCGGTTTGGGCAAGGAGCAAATTTGCCATCATAAAAGAAGCTGCAAGGAGTAGTCCTTTTTTGACCACCATTTTCCGGAATTTTAGATTTTTCATGTTAAAAACTTTGAGTTTGAATAGATAAAAATTGATAGCTCAAAGCTTGGGGGAAACTGTGTTTCATCTACTGGAGATTCCGTCGGTATTTCTGGACTATTGTTCTTATTTTAAATTATAGGAGTAGCACTCATGTTTCCAAAAGACCGAACATGAGTTATAACTGCCTGATATTGATCACGCTATAAGCCTTTGACAAATTCAGGGACTAATAATGGAATGATGTGGTAATCGAGTGATGGAATGATGGAGTGATGGAGTTATGTCGAGGTTTGGTGATACAGCGCAATTCTTCATTCATTCAATTGCGGGGTCGCGCTAATTCTCGATTTACCTTTCATCTCTTGCCGCTTACCTTTTATTTTTCATTCGCCTTCCCTCAGTGTTATCTACTTAAGTGGGGGGCAAGCCCCGCAACTACAATTATAATTCCTTAGCCTTAGCCTCAGCCTTAGCCTCATTTCAACAGCGTGACCTCGCCCGCCAGCTCTTTAATCTCATTATTCATATTCATGTAGACAAAGCGGTACGCATATACACCTGGAGGTGCAGCCGACCCGTCGATAGTACCGGTCCATATGCATTCTACAGGATCCGTGCACGAGAATACTACATTGCCCCAACGATCATATAATTCCAGGACATCAATTCGTCTAACTTCATGTTGGGCTATCACACTAAACTCATCGTTAGTGCCATCCTGATTCGGTGAAAAAACATTTGGCACATAGATATCACATTCTTCTTTCGAAACCCATAATGTCGTATCAAGCATGCAACCCAATTCATCAGTTATATGAAGGTGATAAATCCCACCTCTTAAATTTTCGAAATAACCATTGTATGCGGTAAGAGAATCATTGATGACAAAAACAAGATTCTTTCCTTCGGCCTGAATACGAATTTTCCCATTGATTTCCAGACATTCCCTGGGTGTTGTCTCAATCGCTTTGATCCTGAGCGTATTTTCTGATTCTATCAACAGTGGTGTTGTGGCTATACAACCGTTTTCATCAATCACGGCCAGTAAATATTCGGCGGAAGGAATTTTTTCAAAATAGGGAACTGAGTCCCTGGTCGTGCCGCCATTCAGTGAATAAAATAATTTTCCCGTTCCACCATTGGCTATGATTGAAACACTCCCTGAGTCTTCCCTACAGACAGGTTGTTCTATCAGGATTTCCTCAATGATGGGTCCGCTTTGTTGGGATATTGTTGCAGCAGCCGAATCAATACATATGTCATGACTAAGTAAATACACCAAATAGCTGCCCGGTGCGAGTTTATCAAACAAAGCGGTGTCCTGATAGCTTATATTGTCCAGTGAATATCCGGTGATACTTTGCTGCCCTGATATGACATGAATGGAGCCATTGTTGCTACCACAAGCTGCCTCAGTAAATTCAAGCGATTCTATTTGCACAGCAGGAATCTCATCAACAATCACTTCCGATTGGGTGATGCATGCGTGCGAATCACGTACTATAACCTGATGAACTCCTGCAGCTAAATTTGAGAATAACGGATCATCCACGAATGTTCCGCCATCAATTGCATAGTTCAATCCTCCACCGGCTGATGTTGCATTAACTGTGATCACCCCATTTTCCAATCCGCAATATTCCGGAGAAACATCTATGACATTTATCAAGGGGCCATCCAAAGAATTGATCGTGACATCTGCTTCATTCGTGCAACCAAATGTATCCCTCACCGAAATGAAAAATGTTCCTGCCCCTAAGCCCAAAAAAATACTGTCTGTTGAATATTGTCCTCCATTCAACGAATATTGCAGGCTACTGTGGTCTGAAGAGCCGATGACTTCAATCATTCCATCCATCATACCGCAATGAGCTTGCGAAACAATGATTTCGCTGATCATGGGATGGCCCGTTTCTGCGACGTGCACAGGCTCGCTGATAATACAACCGAGGGAATCTTTTAGCAGAACAGTATAATCACCGGTTGAAAGATGATCAAACACATTGTCATCAAGCCATACTACACCATCCAGTGAGAATTGATAAGGAGGGATGCCTACAATATTAGTCACTGTGATGATTCCATTCAATGCATTGCATTGTTCCGGTTGCGATGTGAGGATAGCTTCAGGAAAAGGAATGATATCAACCAAGACGGGTATGCTGTCGATGCATCCATCCTGATTTAGAACAAATAAGGAATGCATCCCCGCGGCAACACCCTGGAAGTGATCGGTTGTAATAAAATTCTGATTGTCCAGTGAGAATTGAAATGTAGGATCCTGAAAGTGTAACAAGATGGTTCCATTGTCCTGTGCACAAAAAGCAGATGTGGTTTCGATGGTGACAGGAGGTGTTATTTTATCAGGAACTTCAAAAGATACCGACATGGCATTACATCCCCAACTGTCTCTGACATAGGCACGATAAGCGCCAGGGGCAATATTGATAAAGGTGGCTGAGTCCTGGAATAAAATACCATCCAGTGAGTATTGAATTGTCGCCGGCCTCCCTGCAGGAGTGTGGATGGTTACAATTGCTTCAACTTCCTCGAGACATGGTACCTGTTGAATTTCAATATGAATGATATTGAGCGGAGGAATGGAGCCAAGGAAAGAAGTTCTGGCCGTAGCTCCGGAAGAATAAAATAATCCGTCAACCGGAATGATATCTACCTGCCGGACGGAATCTAAAATTGGGATGAAAAAATTCAGCAGGCTTTCAGCCGGTGATACGAGGAACAGCGATCTGCAGGAATCATTGATCGAGGCTAGTGCACGGCCGGGCCACATGGTATAGGTTGTAATCGTATCGTGACGATTCATTCCGGATGTATCTACTCTCATCAATACGGCTGGTTCGGGGAAAGCGGCTGGCAACTGGCCGACAACATATAATTCGCCATTATAAAAATCAATGTCATTAATGAACCCTGAATTGATAGGTCCGAAGTCCGCCAGAATGCGTGTTGTCGAATTCTGCGGATTAAAAAGTGCAATACCCTGCCTGTTCGTTGACGGATCCCAGCCACTCAGGAACATTTGTCCCATGTGGTCAATCGTCATCCCGACAGATTGGAAATCGCCGATATCATAAACCTCTGTATTTGTGGAAGAGATTGTATCCAGTCGATAAATTTTATCATAGACTACACCATAAAGATCACCATCCGGATGAAAGGCAATATCCCCCATATCCGCCATCAGTGTCATGCGGATAAATTGATTGTCAGCGATATTTATTTTCTGAAGTTCCGGCAGGCTATTCAGTGCAGAAAACCCTTGCGAGTAAATCCATTGAGCTTGCAAGTGAACAGATCCTCCATAGGCCAGTAGGATAACCAGGAAAAGGCGAAACAAGTGTGGAGGAATTTTAAAATAAGAAAGCACAATAGTGCGAAGGTACATTGACAGCAGGGGTGCAAAAATTACACTCCGGTATGATGTAAGTATTATGTAAAATGAAATCGATTCCTTTAAAAAATTATGGTTGTGCTTGCTTGAATGTAAAAGATTTGATGATTAAAGGAAATCACTACAGCTCCACATTTCATCTGCGCCTTACTTTCAATTTACAGTTATTTATTTTACGATTTGTGATGTGGTGATGTAGTGATGGAGTGATTTGGTGAAATTGCGCAATTCTTCATTCATTCATTTCATTCAATTCCGTGGTCACCCTAATTCTCGTTTTACCTTTTGTTATTTACTCAAGGGGGGCAAGCCCGGACACTACAATTTTAATTTCTTCGCCTTCGCTTTTTATTATTTACCTAGTCGGGGGCAAGCCCCGCCACTACAATTTTAATTTCTTCGCCTTCGCTTTTTATTATTTACCTAGTCGGGGGCAAGCCCCGCCACAATTTTAATTTCTTCGCCTTCACCTTC
>JANMVA010000074.1:0-2563 GCA_031392195.1 Saprospiraceae bacterium
CATGAAAAACATACTTTTCTTCCTGATTGCGATAATGATGGTAATTGCATCTTCCTGTAAAAAAGATGATTGCGAAGCAGGTTCTCTTAGTGAAGCGTTGATCGGCGAATGGAGTGTCTCCTTGGCCGGACAGGATCTCGGCGATGTTGAATTCGAGGAAGATGGCACTCTGATCGATCCGGATGATGTATTGGTTGGCGGCGAAAATGGCTCCGGTCAACCCCTTAATATAAAAAGCTATATCCTCGTCGGCGATGAGTCAATCTTCACAACAGCATCGGATGGCACTAATTCAATTACCCTGGAATATGATGTCAATGATTTTTCCTGTGATGAAGTGACGATCTCAATCCTGGGAGTGGAAGCCAAAATGAGGAGAAATTAAAAAAGGCGTAGGCGTAGGTAAAGGCTAAGCCTTAAGTGAAGTCCACAGCAATTCAATTGTTATTTCAATTGTGTAAGGCGGTTTTTTTTGACAGGTCGTGTTTTGAATACAGAACTCAATCGAAGTTTTAAGACACCTGTGATGGCTTCTCTGATGATGCCCATGTGCATCTTGCTGACTCCAAATTGGCGTTCAAGGAATTGGATAGGGACCTCCTTGAGTGTAAAGCCCGCCTTGTAGGCCAGGTATTTCATTCCGATCTGAAAAGCATATCCAACAAAAGTCACCTTGTCAAGGTCAATTGTCTCCAGGACCGGTCGTTGATAACAAACAAATCCTGCGGTCGGGTCCTTGATCGGCATGCCAGTCACGATACGGGTGTAGAGAGATGCTCCTTTTGAAAGTACCAGGCGGTTCTGAGGCCAGTTGACTACGCCTCCTCCCTCCACATACCGGGAACCAATTGAAACATCGGCCCCATCTGTGGCACACGCATCCAATAGTCTCAGGAGATCCTTTACCGGGTGGGAGAAATCGGCGTCCATCTCAAAAAAGTACTGGTAATCCCGCTCGAGACCCCATTTGAAACCATATATATAGGCGGTCCCAAGACCAAGCTTTTTCTCCCTTTCGATCAGGAATATCCTGGATCCAAGGTCTTCCTGCTTTTCCCGGACGATATCTGCGGTGCCGTCTGGGGAACCGTCATCGATCACCAGAAGGTGGAAATGACCCTCTAATGCCATGATGGCATCGATCATTAACCCAATATTTTCCTTCTCCTTATAGGTGGGGATGATGACAAGTTTGTCTGACAATAGTCCTGAATTGAACGTCAAATATATGAGAAAGGGCAGAGGGCATAGCGCATAGGGCATAGGGAAAATAAAAATCCGGTTTATTGGCAGATCCCTGATTATTAGTTCACCATCTCCAACACCACGGATACGATTTCTTCCACATTGGGTTTCGAAAAATAATCACCATCCGAACCATACGCAGGCCGATGTGCTTTAGCTGTCAGACAACGAGGTTTGTTATCCAGATAATGATATCCATTCTGATTTTGCATGACATCCTGCATCATGTATGCTGAAGCTCCTCCCGGGACATCTTCATCCACAAACAGAATATTGTTGGTTTTCTTTAACGAATGAGCGATGACATGTTCGAGGTCAAAAGGTAATAGAGTCTGAATATCAATCAACTCAACCGAAACACCAAGAGACGAAAGCATCTCGATCGCTTCCTGAGCTACGCGTACACATGAACCATAAGTAACCAACGTAATATCCGTTCCTTCTTTTAATACCTCAGGCACTCCCAGTGGCACTGTAAACGAATCGAGATTATCAGGACACTTTTCTTTGAGGCGATAGCCGTTGAGACATTCGATGACAAGTCCGGGTTCATTTGATTGCAGGAGCGTATTATACATACCAGCCGCCTGAACCATATTTCGCGGAACACAAATATTGATACCGCGCAGTGTGCTGACCAACATACTCATTGGCGAACCGGCATGCCAGATACCTTCAAGACGATGGCCTCTCGTGCGGATAATTGCAGGAGCAGTTTGAATTCCATTTGTCCGATAGCGAAGTGATGCGAGGTCATCTGACAATGGTGTCAATCCATAGATGAGATAATCGAGATACTGAATTTCTGCAATCGGGCGTATACCGCGAAGAGCAAGACCAATTGCCTGACCCATGATTGTCCATTCGCGAATCCCTGTATCCCATACGCGGTCTTTACCATACTTTTCCTGTAAGCCTGCAAAGCCCTGGTTGACATCACCGATATATCCAACATCTTCACCGAAGGCAACAACCCGAGGATCTCTTTCGAGCAACTGATCAAAAAATTTATTGAGCACCTGGTAACCATTCATAACTTCTGAACGGTCAGAAAAAGAAGGTTGCACCACAGGCACTTCAAGACAACTACCGGGACCTTGTGCGAAGAGATGTGTATTAAATGCCAGCCTGCCTTCCTCTTTCCATTGACTAACTAATTCATCCAGTGATTCATCCGAATGTTCAAAATTACCATTGAGGAGGATTTGTAACCTATGACCTAAAGCAACCACCTCACCAAAAAGAGTTTCGAGGCCGCTGTTCAATTTCGCAGCGATTGATTGCAATTCCGGAGCGGACATAATTTCTTCAGGCAGTT
>JANMVA010000094.1:0-2458 GCA_031392195.1 Saprospiraceae bacterium
GATACCATTTACAAGTGTGGTATAGCACAAATTGAGCAGGTAGGTATCTCCGGCTTTTATTGCTTTAATTACTTTTTCAAAACCAGCCTTATAAACATCAAACGGAATTGGATTTTTTTCCAGCGTGATTTTATTTTTCAAACTGCCAACATCATCATTCGCCTTGATCTGAAACTTAATCTGATCATTCATTTCATGTAACGGAATGACGATCGGCGATCTCAACTTAAAATCAAGGATAAAAAGAAATGGAATGCGTTCCTGACCCAGTTGATTCATCATCACCACCCAGGAAGGTTGCACTGGGTCACTCACGAGATGAAAAGGAGAAGTTACTGAGTCGCTTTGCTGCATAGAACAGTCAGGCTTTGGATCCCTTCGATCGTGTCCATGCGCATATAGGGTTCGATAGACCAGGTATAAACACCCGGCTCCGGAAATGTAAAATGTTTTTGGAGCGGTAATTCAATGCTGCAGGTCTTGCCACTGCAATCACCCGACCAGGCACCAACTTTATCTGATAATTCCAATGATGTCACTGAAGAAACCACTTTACCGGAAGGATAGGTTGTATTGGTTTTGATATAGAGATTCTGGTACGAATACTCTTTATCATGCTTCAACAAAACATCCAATTTAAAAGCCTGCGAGGTATCAGGAGCTGTAATCTCAATTGTTTTCACATCACCAGCCAACCATTGATCATCAGTGAACTCCCATTTTTCAGCAATCAGCACATCTTTTTTACAGGAAGAAAAAAGAAGTAATGCAGTGCCAAAAAAGATCAGAGCGCGTATCAACTGAAATAATCTTTCATCTTCTCAAAGAATCCTTTCTCAGTCTTGCTTGGTTGTGGTTTGAAATTTGGTGATAATTTCAATTTTTCGAGCAATGCTTTTTCATCATCACTCAACTTCCTCGGTGTCCAGATATTGACATAGATCAATTGATCACCTTTACCATAAGCCTGAACGGATGGCAGACCCTTTCCTGTCAGTCTGAATATTTTTCCACTCGGCGTACCAGGTGGAATTTTAATTTTAACCGGACCGGATAAGGTTGGAATATCAACAGAAGTACCAATGGCTGCATCCGGAAATCCGATGTGAAGTTCATAAATGAGATTATTGCCATCACGCTTGAGTTCAGCGTGAGGCTTCACTTCGATGGCGATGATGAGATCACCCGGAGGGCCGCCTTTGATGCCGGCGTTTCCTTTTCCCCGCATCGACAGTTGCATTCCATCTTCTACTCCTCCCGGGATGTCGATGTCGATTGTTTCTTCTTCGATGGTACGACCTTCCCCCCGGCATTTTGTACATGGTTCGATCACAATAGAACCTGAACCATGACAATTAGGACATTGCGTCGTGGTCTGCATCTGTCCGAGGAAAGTGCTTCTCACTTGTCGCACCACACCGGAACCACCGCATGTCGTACAATTTTTAACAGCGCCATCTTTTGCACCTGTGCCTCTGCACGTGTTGCACTTGATGCGCTTCTTGACCTTGATCGTTTTCTTGACACCTGTCTCAACTTCTTCGAAAGTCAAGCTCAGCTTGATGCGGAGATTGCTTCCTTTTTGTCCTTGTGATTGTTGTTGTCCTCTGTTACCAAAAAATGATTCGAAAGGGCTATCAGAAAAAACATCACCAAACTGGCTGAAGATGTCATCCATCGTCATGCCTTCAGCTCCGTGGAATGCACCATTGCCTGATACGCCTGCGTGTCCATAGCGATCATAGCGAGCGCGCTTGTCCGGATCGCTGAGGATCTCGTAAGCTTCTGCGGCTTCTTTAAATTTTTCTTCGGCTGCTTTATTGTCGGGATTGCGATCCGGGTGATACTTCATCGCAATCTTTCGATAGGATTTTTTGATCGCTGTATCGTCGGCACTCTTCTCAACCTCCAGTACCTCGTAATAGTCTTTTTTAGCCATAGTATTTTTTAATTGCCAACGACAACTTTTGCGTGACGGATGATCTTGTCGTTGAGCATGTATCCTTTTTCAATCGTGTCGATGACAGTACCAATCATTTCTGGTGTCGGTGCGGGGATCTCTGTAATTGCTTCATGCAAATCAGGGTCAAACGCCTGACCTGTACTTTCCATTGCTTTCAGGCCGAAGGATTGCATCACATTAAACATGCGGTTGTAGATCATCTCTACACCTTCGCTCCAGTTTTCACCTGCCAGTCCTTTTTCTGCGCTTTTCTTAGCCCTGTCAAAATCATCCATGATGGGCAATAATGCGGAGATGACCTCCTTTGAGGCGGAATTCATCAGGTCAAGGCGCTCCCGGACTGTGCGCTTTTTATAGTTATCAAAATCCGCGAGCAGGCGTAGATTCTTGTCCTTCAGTTCAGTGACGGCCAGCTCTAATTCGCTTATTTTCTCATTGTGATCAATTTCCCCGAGCTGCCCGGGAGCATTATCGAAGGACTTGTCAAAATCAAAC
>JANMVA010000122.1:0-2735 GCA_031392195.1 Saprospiraceae bacterium
ATCAAAGACATAGGTCCGGTCGTGGCACAAAATGTTGTTGCATGGTTTTCTGATGAACGCAATGTCAACATATTGCGGGAAATGGAAAAAGCAGGAGTGAACCTTGCGCAAACCGATCTCGACAAACCAAAAGTCTTGGGGGAAGATGGAGTGTTTTCCGGAAAGACGATCCTTTTTACAGGAACATTATCATCCGTTGGCCGCAAAGAAGCACAGGAATTAGCAGAAGCGGCCGGTGCCAAAAACATCAGCACTGTCAGCAAAAACCTCGACATCCTGGTAGTCGGTGAAAACGCCGGCTCAAAACTCGACAAAGCCAAACAACTTGGCAGCGTACAGATTATGACGGAGCAGGAATTTCTGGAATTAATCGACGAGCAGTGATAATAAAAAAAGGCAATCCCGATAGCTATCGGGATGCGCCCTTTTTATTGTTTTTCCTTCGCCTCCACCGGTTGTTGAGCTGTAGCACGAGGAAGTGTGTAAGCAAGTCGAAGCATCGCCTTAGCCTTAGCCTTATTTTTAAACCACTGGCTGTGTCGTCGGTATCACCTTATCAACCTTATCCTTATCCTGATAAAAATGTCTGGTATGCAATAATGCCAGATTCGTAGCCAGGATGCCTCCTTCAGACCTTCCCGATTCTTCAATTGTAAATTCAAAAATATCATCGAGGTTGACATAATGTCTTTCCGGCAATTGGGAGAAATGAAAAAAGATATCGCGCCAAGTATGCATATCGATGTCCAGGTATTTCATGAAGCCATAGCCATCCTGTACGGAATAGCAATAGCCTCTTGCGCGGGTGCCTATGGCTCCCCATTCCTCCTGTCGCTGATCGGGAACCGGTAACAGATTCGGAATAAGATATCCGGAAGTGAATTGATCACATTCATGCACGAGATCACGGCTGATGTACCGGAAGGCAACGATCTCCACGCGGATACCCATATTCTGGATCGCCTGAACGACTTTTTTGAAATCCCCATCTCCTGTGAGCAAATAGATCGTATCCATGTGCTGGCTTTGGAGCAGGATGTCTACAGCCATATCGAGATCCGCATTTGCTTTTCCGATCCGCTGACCATCTTCATCTTCAAACCATTTGATCGCCTTGGTGATCACTTTGAAACCATAGCTCCGCACAATGCTCAGGAAACCATTGGTCCTGTCCTTGTATTCATAATCAGTCCGCATGCGGGCTTCATCAATAGACATGTAGGAATTGAGCCTGATCGGATCTCCAAACCGGGAAATATAATCTCTCAACACATCATAGCGTATGCCATAACCTCCGCTTCGCCGGATATTCTCAGCGTCAATAAAAACTCCAATCTTCATTTGTGGTTGTTTAGATTAAATCAAAAAATATTTTCAAACAATAAATAAAAAATTCATCCGCACTCGTAAGCGGATTAACGTAATAAAGGGATCTCATTTGTCCGGTAATTTAAGAGTCCAGGTAAATTTGAATTCGGCGACCACTTGTCCGGACTGATCCTTTGATATTACAGGCAGTATAACAGAAATAGTGTCACCAGGTTTCTCTAATTTTTCCAAGCTACGCAGCACCTCGGGACCGGCGGGGCAAAAATAGGAACTTTTTCCACGTAATTTTTTAGTAAAAACAGCCTCCATGCCTGTTAATATGAATTTTACCTTACTGCCTGAAGTCCAGGCATATACGAGGGACCCGGTGCTTAATTCTGCGGCCATCCCCATCACCGCCCAAAATACAGATCCAAAGGGATTGTGGAGCCACGGCCTGTCCCTCAAAATGACCTCACAATTATTCTCATTTAACGTTTCTACGACCATTCCGGAAGCCAAGCCCATGGGCAATCGCCGGATCATCCATAGACGCAGTTTCCAGGGCTGCAGTAGGGTTTTAGCAAGGGTGTGATTGAAGGTAGGTTTCATTCTTATTTTAATTTCTTCTTCAACATCAGCATTTCATCCCTGTACTGTGCCGCCGTAATAAAATCGAGCTCCTTCGCGGCATCTTTCATTTTCTTTTCCGTATCCGCGATCATGCGCTCGATCTGATCACGGGATGCATAAGACAATACCGGATCTGCTGCTAAAGAAACGCTCGGTTCACGGTCAACGTATGCTTTCTTGTTTCCTTCGCGTACATCGAGAATGGACTTCCTCGATAATATTTCCTCACGGGTACGCATGATTGTTTGCGGTGTGATGCCATGTTTTTCATTATAAGCCATTTGAATAGCCCTTCGGCGAGTTGTTTCATCAATGGTCTTTTGCATTGATTCTGTAACCTTGTCAGCATAAAAGATAACCAACCCGTTTGCATTGCGTGCCGCACGACCCGCTGTTTGTGTCAGCGAACGATCATTGCGGAGAAACCCTTCTTTGTCTGCATCCAGTATTGCTACTAACGAAACTTCCGGCAAGTCCAATCCTTCGCGTAATAAATTGACTCCCACCAGCACATCAAATTCACCAAGCCGAAGGTCTCTCAGAATTTCAACCCGCTCCATGGTCTCTACTTCCGAGTGGATGTACTTGCATTTGACATTGAGCTTGATGAAATATTTACTCAACTCTTCTGCCATTCGCTTGGTCAATGTTGTAACTAAAACACGTTCGCCCACTTTGGTCCGCTCGATGACTTCATCCAGCAAGTCATCGATCTGGTTCAGGCTAGGCCTGATTTCAATCGGCGGATCTAACAATCCTGTAGGCCGTACGATCTGCTCTACAACGAGACCTTC
>JANMVA010000123.1:0-3201 GCA_031392195.1 Saprospiraceae bacterium
CGCCATGTTAAGCAATTGTAACGTCAATATTACGATAATGTTAACTGCAATTAGAACCTGAA
The DNA here is from genome assembly GCA_031392195.1 of Saprospiraceae bacterium. Classification (GTDB taxonomy): domain Bacteria; phylum Bacteroidota; class Bacteroidia; order Chitinophagales; family Saprospiraceae; genus Opimibacter. The sequence goes on from JANMVA010000123.1 coordinate 63, forward strand.
CTGGAGCCTGCAAGCCAGTATGTTATACCAGACAATCAGAATTTGTATCCTTTGATTATCTCTTTTACAAGATACCTAAGTTCCGAAAATATTATCCCCATTTCATTATAGTGGGCCAATCTATGCAAGTTTAAATTTCTTAACCAGATTACAGGGTGTTAATTTAAAAAATCTTTTACTTATTTAATAACTATGTTGTGCTCAAAATACCTTGAATCCAAAATCTGATTATTGAAATGTTACCTTAACTTTATTTATATATTAAGTAATTATTAATTTTTTATACTTCCGCTACCCCCAAAAAAGTACCCGGTAAATTCGCAAACAATCCCGTCTTTGACGGACTTAAAACTAAAATCAATGGCTGGACTAAATTCTTTTCTGAAAATCTTCACACCGAAGAACAGAGTTTTTTATGAACTCTTTGAAAAAGTAGCAAACAATGTAGCAATCATGGGTACTACCCTGAAAGCAGTAGTGGCAGAACCAGACTTTGACAAAAGGGCGGCACTGATCACCCAATTGGAAGATCTGGAACATGCTAATGATGAGCTGACACATAACCTGTTTACAGAGTTAGGTCGCAACTTCATTACTCCATTTGACAGAGAGGATATTCAATACCTCGAGATCCCCTTGATGGAATTGAGCAGTGCTCATTTTGCCGATCCGCGTTTTCGTCAGCTCTTCAAGAATATGATCTATGTAGGCGCTTGTTCTGCATTGCTCAATATTGATAAAGAAGTGCTCATCGGATTATTGAATGATCAGTTTCCGGGAAAAGAAAAAGTCGTCGCAAACAATGTCAAAGCACTTGATCTCGGCATTGATTATGCAAAAGAAAACTGGAAATGCCCGCTTGATTTTTATGTATCACCAATGGATGCGGCGAAGGATAAAATCATGATGGATGGAAACACCGCCTGCGCCATCGGTGCTATCTATGGCGGTGCAACTGTTATGGCATGGTATCCGATCACACCATCAACTTCTGTCGCCGATGCATTTGAAGAATATGCGAAGAAGTTGAGGGTCGATAAAGAAACAGGTAAGAATAAATTTGCGATCGTTCAGGCCGAAGATGAGCTTGCAGCGATTGGCGTTGTGATTGGTGCCAACTGGAATGGTGCGCGAGGCTTTACGGCGACGAGTGGTCCGGGTGTATCATTGATGAATGAATTTCTTGGCTTGGCATACTTTGCTGAAATACCAACAGTGCTGATAGATGTGCAGCGGGCTGGTCCTTCTACAGGCATGCCTACGCGTACGCAGCAGGCGGATATCACGTCGGCGTTTTATGCTTCGCATGGTGATACAAAGCATGTCTTATTATTTCCATCTACACCGACTGAGTGTTTTGAATTGACAGCGACGGCGTTTGATCTTGCGGAGAGGCTGCAGACGCCCATCATGGTGATGACTGATTTAGATCTTGGCATGAATGATCATCTCTGCAAGCCATTGACGTGGGATGAAAACAGAGCATATGATCGTGGCAAGGTCCTGAATGCTGAAGACCTCGATCGCATTGAAAAATTTGGCCGCTACCTCGATGTTGATAATGATGGCATCACGTATCGCACATTGCCGGGCACGCATCCTACGAAGGGATCATTCTTCACACGCGGTACCTCGCGCGATGAATTTGCGAAGTATACCGAAGATGGTGCCGTCTATGCCCGCAACATGGACAGACTTATAAAGAAATGGAATACAGCAAAGACACTTGTTCCAGCTCCTGAGTTTTATCCGGATACACATGCTGCTGAATTCGGAATGATCTTTTTTGGTACGACGACAGATTCAGCGATCGAAGCGATCGATACATTGCGCAAGCAGGATATGTCGATCGATGGCATGCGTTTGAAGGCTGCTCCATTTTCACAAGCCGTGATTGATTTTATTCTCGATCATGAATTTGTATTTGTCGTCGAGCAAAACCGTGACGCACAGATGCGCAGCATCCTGATCAACGAGCTCGAGATCGATCCGCGTCGTCTCAAGGCTGTCATCAATTACGATGGTATGCCGATCACCGCCGACAATATCATGCGGCAGATCTACAATCATATTCCTCAACCACAATCAGCTTCCGCTACTGCGATATGAGTTATAAAAGACCGGCGTTTCGCCATCCTTCTGCCGCTACTAATGCATTGGGATTTCATCAAAAAGATTACGAGGGTGCATTGTCGACGCTGTGTGCGGGTTGCGGACATGATTCGATCAGTGCTGCAATTATCCAGGCTTGTTTTGAATTGTCGATCCCTCCTCATCGCATTGCTAAAGTTTCCGGTATCGGTTGTTCATCAAAGACACCGACATATTTTATGTCCAACAGTCACGGTTTTAATTCCGTGCATGGACGTATGCCTTCAGTTGCAACAGGTGCTGTATTAGCAAATCGCGATCTTACCTATGTGGGCGTGAGTGGTGATGGTGACTCAGCATCAATCGGCATGGGCCAGTTTGCTCACGTCATCCGCCGCAATCTGAATATGCTTTATGTGGTGATGAACAATGGTTGTTATGGTCTGACTAAAGGTCAGGACAGTGCCACTGCAGATCCCGGTTCGATTGGCAAAGCAGGACAGGCAACGATGTTTAGTTCTATTGATCTCGCAGGCCTTGCATTGGAATTGGGTGCGGGCTTTGTCGCGCGTAGTTTTTCAGGTGATAAAGATCAGCTTATACCCCTCATCAAAGCAGGGATTGCACATAATGGATTTGCATTGATCGATGTGTTGTCACCTTGCGTGACATTTAATAATACAATGACATCTACAAAGTCATACACCTACGTGCGTGACCATATGGAATCGACATCTATTGCTGATTTCGTTCCGATGAAAAGTGAGATCACGACGAAGGTTGCTCCCGGCGAATCTAAAGTCATTGAGATGCATGATGGCTCGACCTTACATCTGCAATCGCTTGCCGAAGGTTGGGATCCGACGAATCGTTTGTCAGCAATTAATGCAATTCACTTAGCAAATGAAAAGAAAGAAGTGTTGACAGGGTTATTGTATGTGAATCCGGATCAGATGGAGGTGCATCAGATATTGAATACGATAGCACAGCCGTTGAATGAGTTGAAGGAAAATGTACTCATGCCTGGTGCTCTTGCTCTTGAGGAGAT